>SEDG01000212.1 GCA_004295885.1 Pedobacter sp.
TCTACAGTTGGTTCTGCAGTTAATGATGTCTGTGTAGCCTTAAAAGCTACTATTGCGGAATTAGCGGCTAATTCTAACATGGATGCAACTTCAAACTTTGTTGATGTATTGAAGAAAAACAACTTGCCAATGATTGAAAAAACCATTCAATCATTTCAAAACAATCCAGATGCGAAGAATTATTCGATGTACTCGTTTTCTATCCACTTTGTTCAGGTTAAAGTGCATCAATTAACAGGAGTTGTAAAAGTAAGCAAGATTGTGTCTGTTGGGGATAGTGGAAAGATTGTTAGTCCCAAAACAGCCCGTAGCCAGATGGTTGGCGGTGCAGTTGGTGGAATAGGAATGGCTTTAACAGAAGAAGCCGTTTTAGATAATCGATATGGTAGGTATGTAAATAACAACTTTGCAGATTACCATGTGCCTGTTCATGCAGATGTTCCTGAGATTGATGTAATTTTTATCGATAAACCAGACCCTATTGTTAATCCGATGGGAGCAAAGGGAATGGGAGAAATTGCTTTGATCGGTTTTGCAGGTGCCGTTGCAAATGCTGTTTTTAATGCAACGGGTAAAAGGATCAGAAGTTTACCAATTACACCTGATAAGGTTTTACAAGCTTAGTATTATTCGTCATTGCGAGGAGGAAAGACGAAGCAATCTATCTAGCAGGAAAGATTGCTTCACTCCAACGCTTTTTGCCTTGCTTCAGTTCGCCATGACGATTTCTATTTACTTTTCTGTTGGGTTCTTCTTACCAGCCAATAACTTCTCTACAGTTTTTTGAAGGCGTTCTAATCTGGTTCTTTCTTGTTTTGGGGTGATAATCCAAAGCACATATTCTTTACGATTACTATAAGACAGCGATTCGTAGAAACTTAAAGCATTGCTATGTTTTGATAATTCAGCTTTTAAATCTTCAGGAAGCGTTACAATTTTATTGGTAACATCAACATAATTACTGTAATCGTTGGTTTGTATTTCTGCATTGCCCCGACCAGATTTCTTTTGTGCTTCAACAGGTTTGATTCTGATGGCAGTCCAAGTTTCGTCTATCGCTGCTGATGCACAAGGCGTTAAACTAAAGGTTTTTAAATCGTCCCAACCCATCATCAAATTTAAGTCGCTAGCCAATTTAGATTTAGCTTTCGGATAAATAATCCAACAAACTGTTTTATTGTTAATCATTTTGACCTCTTGATTTAACGCAGTTAACAGCTCAGCTTTTGTAATGGCAAAAATTAATAAGCCGTCATAATTCTCTACATCACTATATGAAAGACTTATTTCTGATGGAATATCGCCAATGATACTTGGAAGGTTTTCTGGCGCATTTAATACTTTAACCTTAAAATCAGATTTAATTTGAAGCTTTTTTAAAAGTAGGTTTTCCATAATGCTTAATTATTGGTTGGTTGGCACGCTCATTTACCGTCATTTCGAAATGAGCTTTTCGCGATTGAGAAATCTCTGAATTACTTGAGTAGTGTTATTTTGCTAACAAATCTAGTGATAATAGCTTGCAGATTTCTCCTCACTACGCTCAGTCAATGTAACGGCAAAGTGGGTTATAATCTTAATTTCGCGAAGAAATCCCAAAGTACAATACCTGCAGAAATTACAATGTTAAAAGAGTGTTTCGTGCCAAATTGAGGAATTTCGATACATTCATCAATTTTTTGCATGGCCTCGTCGCTTACACCATTTACTTCATTGCCAAAAATCAAGGCATATTTTGCGCTTGGTGATGGTTTAAAAGTGTTTAACATCGTACTATTTTCAGCTTGCTCAATTGCAATAATTTGATATCCTTGTGCTCTCAATGTATCAATGGCAACTAAAGTATCTTCAAAATGCTCCCATTCTACAGATTGAGTAGCACCTAATGCCGTTTTCTCTATCTCACGGTGTGGAGGTTGAGCTGTGATGCCACAAAGGATAACCTTTTCTATCGAAAATCCATCAGCCGTGCGAAAAACAGAACCTACGTTGTGCATGCTTCTCACATTATCCAATACTACAACTACTGGCAATTTTTCCTGCTCTTTAAATTCCTGAATATCTACACGATTGAGTTCGTCGAGTTTTAGTTTTCTCATTATTTGGTTTTACCACAGGTCCATAACTATATTTTTTCTGTGATTTTAATTTTTAGTAATTTAATTTTGGGTAGGTGGGGAAACCAACCAAGGAAACAATAGTCTGCGAATCTGCGACTGAATTAAATTCTTCCCACACCATTACCAATCTGATGCACATAGATTGCAGCCGGGTAACCGATTTTATCTACATAATAATCTGTTAATCTTTTGGCGAAATCTTCTTCTTTTCCTTTTTTAAGCAAAGCGATGGCACAACCACCAAAACCAGCACCGGTCATCCTTGCGCCAATAACGTGTTCGTAATCCTTACAGAAATCCACAACGGCATCTAACTCTTTTCCAGACACTTCATAAAGCTCTTTTAAAGATTGATGTGAAGCATACATCAGACGACCAAACTCATCCAGTTGACCCGCATTTAATGCTTTCGCTGCCAAATAGACTCTGTCATTTTCTTTTACCACGTGAGTAGTCCTTTTTAAAATATTTTCATCAGTAATTAAATGACTGTGCAAAGCAAATTTCTCCGCGGTAAGTTCACACAAATTGTTGATGTTAATTGCTGTTTGTAATGTCTTTAAAGCACTTTGGCATTCTTCATACCTTTCATTGTATTTAGATTCTTCTAATTTCCTTGCTTTATTCGTGTTAATAATGGCTAAGACATGATCGCCTAAGTCACAATCAACCAGCTTATATTTTAACGAATCGCAGTTTAAAACTATAGCTTTATTCGCCTCTCCAAAAGCAACTGAGAACTGGTCCATGATACCAGAGTTTAAACCAATAAAGATATTTTCTACTCTTTTAGAAAGTTTAACCAGTTCAAGTTTATCGTAACCTAAATTATAATATTCATTTAATGCATAAGCGGTTAAAATTTCTATAGAAGCAGAAGATGAAAGGCCAGAACCGATTGGAATGTTTCCATAATATAATAAATCTAATCCTCCAGAGAGCCAATCGAATTGTTGTAATTCATGAAAAACACCGAGTGGATAGTTGTACCAATCGTTTCCATTTTTTGTATAGCTTTTTTGGATTTCAATAGTTTTATCACCTTCAAAATTTACGCTGCTAAATCTTATTACATTATCATTGTTTGGTGCTAAAAGTAACCAAGTACCTGCTGTGATGGCACATGGCATTACTAATCCGCCATTATAATCAATATGTTCTCCTATTAAATTTACTCTGCCTGGAGCGAAGTAAGATGCAGTTGGTTGTTGATTGTATTTCTCTAAAAATTTATCTACTAATTGGTCTTTCATAAAAAATATTTTACTGGAATATTTCTGAGTTTAAATTGTAATTTAGCCAGCAAGCTAAGATACAATTTATGAAAGTAAAAGGCGGTAAAATTGAGATTGACGGTTATGAATATCAACTAGCGCAAAACAATGGTAATGACTGTTTGCATGGGGGTTTAGAAGGATTTGATAAAAAAGTTTGGGATATCATAGACATTGCCGAACAACCTAATGCAAAGGTTACCTTCCAATATTTCAGCCTTGATGGCGAAGAGAATTTTCCTGGTGACTTAGCCATTCAACTAAGCTTTGAATTTACCAATAACGACGAGTTAATTTTAACCTATTCTGGTGATACAGATGAAGCTACAGCAGTAAATTTAACACATCATAGTTATTTTAATTTATCACCAACTGGTGGAAACATAAAAAATCACATCCATCAAATGAATGCTTCGCACTGGTTGGAGCAGGATGAAAACAGTGTAGTAACAGGAACATTATTACCTGTTGAAGGCACGCATCATGATTTTAGGAACGGTAAAGCCATTGGCGAGGGGTGGGATAAAAAGTTGGGCTATGACCAAACGTATGTTTTAGATAAAGAATATGGAAACCTGACATTGGCAAGTAAAACAACTGAAACCAATAGTGGTTTAACTTTGTTAGTTTATAGTACAGAACCTGTTGCTCATTTGTATACTGCTAAATATTTAGGGGTAAAAAATGGAAAAGATGGCAAAGATTATAACGAATTTGATGGTTTTTGTGTAGAAACTCAACATCATCCAAACGCAATTAACATTCCTGAATTTCCTAGCACTATTTTAGAGCCAGATGAGGTGTACAGCCAAACCACGATTTATAAAGTTGTAAGTCAATAAATTAGAAATTATGCTTAACCTAGAAGAAATACATATCGCGGAATCGAAAGTAAAAAGCGGAGCAGATTTTCCGGCTTTTATCCAAGAACTTAAGACAATGGGCGTTACCAGAAATGATGTTTATGTAATTAATGGTATGTCTACTTATTTTGGTAAAGGCGATGAAGCTGTTCAAGGTCCGCCAATTTACGAGGATTTAATTATTGAACCTGAATCATCAATTAGTGGTATTCGCGAGGCTTTAAAGGTTCATCAGAATGGAGAAACTGACTACCAAACTTTTTGCAGACAAGCTGCAGTAGCAGGGGTGGAGAAGTGGGTAACAGATTTAAATAAAATGACAGTTACTTATTTAGATACAGCTGGAAACGAGTTAGTGGTAGAAAAAATACCCACAGCCTAAATTCTTTCTAAAACCATATTAATTGCTTTTTCTACAATTTTATTGGGTTCACTGCTAAATTCAAATTTAACTCTACTAGCCAAAATAGCATTTACAGATAAAGCTTTATGTCCTAGTGTTTTAGCTAGGGCATAAATGCCAGCTGTTTCCATTTCTAAATTGGTAATCCTATTTGTCCCGTCTTTAAAGCTATTTAATTGACTGATAAAATTTGGAACTGCATTTTTCGCTCGTACTTGTCGACCTTGAGGCGCATAAAAACCAGGTGCGGTAACAGTAATTCCTTTTTCCATGTCTTTGCCTATTGTTTGCAATAAAGTAGAATCTGCAGCGGTTAAGTAAGGATGAATCCCTTTGATATGCGAAAAGTGAGATTTAATGCTATCCAAGACACTATGCTCATCACCAGACATTTGTTGAATGTAATAATTCATCAACGCATCAAAACCCAAACCGTAAGTAGAAGCTAAAATTGTTCCCATGGGAATGTCTGGTTGTACCGCACCAGATGTACCCACACGAATAATGTTTAGTGATTTAAGCTCTTTTTTAATTTCTCTGGTTTCAAAATCGATGTTAACTAATGCATCCAATTCGTTAAAAACGATATCAATATTATCGGTCCCAATACCAGTTGAGACAACAGTAATTCGTTTTTTCCCCAAATATCCTGTATGTGTAATGAACTCTCTTTTACCTTTTTTGAGCTCAATGGAATCAAAATGTTTACTTATTTCTCCAACTCGGTCTAAATCTCCAACGGTTATTACCGTATCGGCAATGTCTTCGGGTAATAAGTTTAAATGGTAAATACTTCCGTCTGGATTGATGATTAAATCAGCTTCTGATAGTGTCATAAATGGTTCATTAGTGTCAATAGTTCATTGGTTCATTAACTAGCAACGTCATATCGAACGCAGCCAAGCGAGGAGATATCTGTAAGTTACCTCTTTCCATAGAATGAAATTAAGGAAAATATTGATATATAGATTTCTCCTATCGTCAAAATGACGGCAAGGTGCAAAAATTGAAACCTAAATAGTTGTCAAATATTTTACTTTAATTCCCTCAACTTTTTCCAGCTTTCCTAAAACAGTGTTGAGATTTGATTTACGAACTTCAAATTTTATTATACAATTGGTATCAAATTCTTGATCAATAATTGCTAGATTTTCGTCTTTTAAAATTCTCATTACCTGATTCATCACTAAATGTTCAAAGTTGATTTGATAAATATCATTTACAGTTTTGGTGACGATTTCATTTTCTTTAATCGCCTCTACCGTAGCACTTTTATAGGCATCAATTAAACCAGGAACGCCTAATAAAGTTCCTCCAAAATAGCGAACAACTACCACCAAAACATTGGTTATATTGGCAGAAAGTAATGTGTTTAAAATCGGTCGCCCAGCAGTACCAGATGGTTCTCCGTCATCATTTAACCTAAATACATTTCTATCTGGCGTTAAGCGTAAAGCCCAGCAAAAATGTCTAGCTCTTGTATGTTCACTTCTTAATTTAACAACGATATCCTTAACCTCAGCTTCATTTTTTAGTGGATATGCATAGGCGATAAATTTACTGCCTTTATCTCTAAAAATCCCTTCAGAAGTTTTTAAAACAGTTTGGTAAGTATCATCGAACAGCATGTAATTTCGATAAAGTGATTAAGATGATTGCCGCTAATGCCAATGCTAGTCCGAAATAATTCCACTTGCTTAAACGCTCTTTAAAAAGTACAATTCCAATAAAACTTCCAGCTATGATTACCCCAATATTCATTGCCGCAAATACCGTAGATGGGTTATCTGACATCGCTTTGTGTGCTTTGAGATAAAATAAGATGTTTCCAAAATTGAATAAGCCCAATATACAACCGCATATAAAATTTATCAACTGTAATTTGGTCTTTTTGGTGATTGCCAAGTACAAAATATAGATAAGCGATAAGATAAAAGCGATACAGAATATAATGAACAGCGACGTTGTATAAGGAATAACCGTGATTTGACTAACCAATTTAAAACAAACGTCGATAGTGCCAAAACCTACAAAAACGAGCAACAAATACAACCAACCATTTTTAGAGGAAGGACTTCCAGATTTACGGTACATTGTAAAGACGATGGCAATAAAACCTAAAATTAGCCCGACATATTTTAATCGGTCGAAATGCTCACTGAATAAAAAATAAGCAGCACAAAGTGATATAAATAAAGATAAACGTTGAGCGATATCTGTTCTTGCTAATCCAGTTTGCTGAACTGCAAAGCCTTGAATTAAAAATATTACTGGCAGCAAAATGCCAATGGCGATGTAAATAGGCGTGCTAATATGTTCGCCAATAGTGTTAAAATCTGGTTTAAAGAAAAAAGCGCTCAAGCCAATTGCGAAAAGATAATTCCATGTTACGGCTTGCATGATATTAATTTGATAGCGCTTGGCCAATTTTAATAGTACTCCAACCGTAACGCTACAAATTATACTTAATATTAAATAAATCATTTAGGTGTGCTGTGTTATTGTTAATTCATCATCGCCAATTTGCAAATGCTCAATCACATTTCCAATTATTTGTGGCGCCTTAATACCTTTTTCCCAAACTGTTTTGGCTGTAAAAACTCTTGCTTCGTCCCATAAACCTGCTTTGATAAATTGGTTTAGTATTTGGGCTCCACCTTCAATAATTACAGATTGAATATCCATTAAATACAACTGGAAAGCTATTTTTTGAGCTAAATAAAACTGCATGTCTTCCATCTGCACGAAGTGAATATTATCAATAACGTCAGTTTTAACTTCGTTGAAGATAATTGTTTTTGCTTCATTGTTATAAATATGATGGGTTGATGGAATTGCTAAATTTTTATCAATTATTAGTCTGACAGGATTTTTCCCCTCAACATTTCTAGCTGTTAACTGAGGATTATCAACCAATGCAGTTTGTTTGCCAACTAATATTGCATCTTCTTCAGTTCTCCACAAATGGGTGTATTGTTTTGCCAATGCCCCAGAAATCCATTTTTGGGAGTCATCCGCTGGTGCGAAAAAACCGTCAGCTGTTTGCGCCCATTTTAAAATTATAAATGGTCTTTGCTGTTTAATTCTAGTAAAAAACCTCCGATTTAGATAAGAACATTCTTTCTCTAAAATCCCAGTTTCAACTGCAATACCTGCTGTTCTTAGTTTTTCAATGCCTTTACCATTTACTTCAGAAAATGGGTCTGTGTTGCCAATCACAACTTTTTTTAGTTGATGTTTAACTAGCAAATCTGCACAAGGCGGAGTTTTTCCGAAATGAGCACAGGGTTCTAAACTCACATAAGCAGTGGCATTTTTTAAAAGGGCAGGAGCAGCCTCGCCAAAGTGTAGCAATACATTGTTAATTGCATTTACCTCCGCATGCGCTTCGCCAATTTTCTGATGATATCC
>SEDG01000933.1 GCA_004295885.1 Pedobacter sp.
TGCATCATATAAACTGCAATAGCACTACATTTGCACTAACAAAATCATTTTATGAAACTGAGACAATTATTCCCTATTGCCTTGTTTTGTACTAGCCTGTTTTTAATCTCTTGGGGTTACACTGGTCACAGAACAATTGGTCAAATTACACAGAACCATCTTAATCCTAAAGCAAAAGAAGCGATCAAGAATCTTTTGGGTGACACAAGCATTGCCGAAGCTTGCACTTGGGCAGACGATGCAAGAAGAGAGCCTGAATTTGCAGAAACAGCTAATTGGCATTTTCTAAATCTCCCATTAGGTTTATCTTTTGAAGATTTCAAGAAATACATTGATACGGTAAGTAATGAAAACGTTTATAGTGCTTTGAATAAAGCAAAAACAGAATTAACAAATCCTCAATCTATTAAAATTCAAAAAGTATATGCATTAAAATTCATCATGCATTTTGTGGGAGATTTACACCAACCCATGCACATTAGCAGAGCAGAAGATAAAGGTGGTAGTACCATTCAATTAAACTTTGACGAAAAAGGGACTAATTTGCATAGTCTCTGGGATACTAGGATGTTAGAAAAGCAAGGGCTAACTTACGATCAATTGGCTACCAAATACGATAATGTATCTGCAGAAAACATCAAACAATGGCAAAGTGACCCTTTAATATTGTGGTTATGGGAAAGTTATCAAATTTCAACTCAATTATATGCCGATGTAGATGCGATGAATAAAAGAGTAATTGATGATGCCTATTATCAAAAGTATTTGCCTCTTGTAGAAAAACGTATTCAACAATCGGCAATTAGATTGGCTGGTGTTTTAAATGAAATATATCCAGAGTAAAATCTAACTGCTATAGTAAAGTGGGACAAGCAATTCTTGGAAATGCTTGCCTGCTTTCCTTCGCTCTCGTGTAATTTTTCTTAAACAACTCGGCATAAGCAATCTGCACCCTATCATAGTAGCAAAGGCTTTGATTTTTAAACGGGATTGGAATGAAAAGCCCACAG
>SEDG01000934.1 GCA_004295885.1 Pedobacter sp.
TGACCGCCAAATCCAAAAGTATTACTTTGAGCCGCACGAATAGTACGTTTTTGAGCCTTGTTAAATGTAAAATTTAACTTTGGATCAAATTCTGGATCATCAGTAAAGTGATTGATAGTGGGAGGAACAATGTCATTTTGAACCGCTAGGATTGTAGCAATTGCTTCGATAGCACCTGCAGCACCTAGTAAGTGCCCTGTCATAGATTTTGTAGAACTGATGTTTAAATTATAAGCATCTTCTCCAAATAAATCTACAATCGCTCTGCTTTCGCTAACATCTCCAAGCGGAGTAGAGGTTCCGTGAACATTGATGTAATCAATATCCGAAGTAGTTAATTTAGCGTCTCTTAAAGCATTAGACATTACTAATTTAGCACCTAAGCCTTGCGGATGTGGAGCAGTAATGTGATTTGCATCAGCACTCATACCGCCACCTACAATTTCTGCATAGATTTTGGCGCCACGAGCTTTTGCATGTTCTAATTCCTCTAAAATGATTGTTCCAGCGCCTTCACCAGCAACAAAACCTTCTCTATCCTTATCGAAAGGACGTGAAGCAGTTTTAGGATCATCATTTCTTGTAGAAAGTGCATGCATCGCGTTGAAACCGCCAATGCCTGCTTCGTTGATAATGGCCTCAGAACCACCACTGATAATGATATCAGCAATATCCAAACGGATATAATTGAAAGCATCAATCATAGCATTGGTTGCAGAAGCACAAGCCGAAACAGTTGAGAAATTTGGTCCCCTTAAGCCATATTTCATAGAAATGTGACCAGGAGCAATGTCAATAATTACTTTTGGAATAAAGAATGGATTAATCCGTGGAGTACCATCGCCCAAAAAGAAAGTTTTCATCTCTTCTTGGAATGTTTTAAAACCGCCGATACCCGATCCCCAGATAACGCCTACACGGTTGGTGTCGATTTTTTCCCAATCGTAACCACCATCTTTTACGGCTTCTGCTGTTGATACCAAGGCATATTGCACAAATGGATCTAGCTT
>SEDG01000213.1 GCA_004295885.1 Pedobacter sp.
AGTTAGAAACAAGTTAATTCTAAGAATATTTGCTTGTGTGAATAATAATAGAGAATATGAAAAAAAATATCAAAAATTAGTTGCTTAAATCATAGAAATCGAGATGTTCTGCAAGGCATCTCGAACTTCTTATCAAAGGGATTTGCAATCCCTAAACCCTAGCCCTTGTTATCTTATAGGCGGAGTTATCATTAACCTGGGTCCAGCATTCCCAAAACACAGGGTCAACTATTTAACAGTTTAAAAATTTATCGTTATCATTGAATTAGAATGATTAGCGCTACGCTTCAAAAATACATCAATGCCTTTGCCCGTCTAAAGCGAGGAGGGACGGTATACGGATTAGCCCCAAATAAGCCTATATTGCTGCTAAGCATCATAGATTTGATCGATAATGGAATCGTTACTGATAACCGAGTATATATAGATACGCTATTGTTAGATGCCTTTAAAAAAAACTGGCAGCTATTGGTAACTACATCTAACATTGAGGACATTACACAGCCATTCTATCATCTACAAAATGATACAATCGCAGGCAAGTCCTTTTGGTTGCTTCATCCAAATCCAGGTTATCAAATTACTCAAGTGATTAAGTCTTTAGCTAAATTATCGAAAGTATGTGCGTTTGGTTCCTTGGCTGATGACTTGTGGTTACTTTTACTAGATGCCCAAAGCAGAGAGTTTTTGCGCCAAGTATTATTACAAACTTATTTCCCTGAACAGGCAGTTTTCTTTAGTGCTACAAAACAGGTGGGTGAAGAGTTTTTGCAATTACAAACTCAAAGCATCTTGAATGAGCCCGCACCGAAATATGGTGAACGACGAATGTATACCACTGAAGAAGTTATTGTACGTGATGGACTATTCCAACGCTGGGTAACTAATTCTTACGATTATCAGTGTAGTTTTACAGGAATGAAGCTGGGTAATTCTTTTAATTACAACTTCGTTGATGCTTGCCATATTATTCCGTTTGCTGTGAGTTTTAATGATAGCCCTACTAATGGAATTGCCCTTTGCCCTAACATTCACCGTGCTTTTGATCGTGGGTTACTTAGTATTGATGAAGATTACCAAATACTAGTTTCCGAACATTTAACAGAAGATAAACGCCATCCTTATGCACTTACCCAATTGAAAGGAAGAAAGATATTATTACCCCAACATCAAAATCATTATCCAGCACAGGAAACTTTGGCTTGGCATAGGGACAAGGTGTTTAAGAGTTGATGATTCCTTTGTCTAAGAACTTTTTTCTGTTCTGCACTTCTAAGTATTTCTGCTTTAATTGCCTTTCCTACTTCTTTACGCTATGTTTTTGTTCCTGCTTCGACATAATTTGTACTTATTTTCGTAGTTGTGATACAGATATTTTTCTTTCTGCTTTTGTTGTTTGTCGAAGTCCTTCTGTTATAATTACTGTTACTACTCCTTTAAACAATCTTTTTAAAGTTACTTCGACAGAAGTTGTGCTTCCTGTCGAAGTTGTTGTTCCTCTTGCTTCTATTGTTGCAACTACTTGTCGTAGTCCTTCTGCTGTAATTGCGGTTACTACTCCTTTAAACCATCTTTTTAAAACTACTTAGACAGCAGTTATGTTTCCTGTCTAAGTTAAGCCATTGCTATTTCCATTGTCCTTAATATTAGTGAAGCTATTTGTCTAAGCTTATCCCTTATAACTACTTTTCCCATATGTTTAAACTCTGTTTTTTCCTGTACTTAGACAAAAGTTGTATTCGTTGTCTAAGTTGGGCTACTGCTATTTGCATTGTTCCTTCTGTTGTTGTGGCTCTTTGTCCAAGCTTGCCTGTAATAACTGCTCTTCCTATACCTTTTAGCTATGTTTTTTCCTGTACTTAGACAAAAGTTGTATTCATTGTCTAAGTTAGGCTATTGCTATTTGCATCGTATTTGCAGGCCCTGGCGAGCTGGGCAAAGGTTTCTCTTCTGTTGAGGATGATGCCGAAAATTAAAGCTTGTTTAAATAGCATTTAAAGATGGCAGCGAGATTTAATTTGAGAAGTTATGGTGCAATTTGTTGAATTTGTTACGCTACAAATATGCCCATTGTTACTGCAATTAATCCAATTAAGGTTAAAACCATTCATTTCTGTTGGGTAAAAAACGGTATAGGATTTGAAAGTAACGATGAGTAGCCAACTTAATTTTATGAAAAACATTAATGAATTAGAAATCTTGGGCAATGAAATGGTAACTAGCCTTGCCTACGTAAAAGTAACCAAATGGGAGCATTTTGCCCGCTTTACGTTAGAACAGCTGCTAACTATACCGAATTTGAGCCTTGATAAGTTAAAAATCATTTCTAGAAGGCTTTATCTTAAAGACCTCGATCTAATTGTAACGCCAAATAAACTCGAAGCTTATCATCAACGCCAATACAATATGGGGATTGAAGAGTTTAAGAAACAACAACTATTAAACATGACAATTAAGGAGTTCTTTGGCCGTTCCAGAATAATCAATTGCCTTAAAAATACAAACATACACACAGTACAAGACCTGATCAGTTTAGAAATTTCTGAATTTATAAAATTAAAGGGCATAGGGAAAACCACATTGAGAGAGATACAGATTGAACTTGGGGAATACGGCCTCAATTTTGCCCAAAAAGCATATTTAGATAGCTATTTTAAGGGTAGCTATTAAAATTTAGCAGCAGCGATTAACATCAGTTAACCAATTAAACAGTTAACCAATTAACCGCCTCAACACCTCACCACCTCAACAACTCAACATCTCTCGTTACTGGTAAATTGGTGTTGTATACTGATAAGCCGCAGCTATTATTAACGGAGGCTAAACAAATAGCTTTAAGTAATTAAAGCAGTTTTTATTTAGCTTACTTTATTTGAAAGTATTGTTCAATTTCTTCTTCAGATAGCAGATTAGAACCTAATATCGTGTTGGTAATGATTTCCAAGTCTTGTTCAGACACTTGACCTATCACCTTGCAGCTACCAGAGTTTTTCCACTCATTTATCTTACCTGATTCAATTGGCAAAAGCGTAGAGCAACAGGCGTAAGAGTCATGTCTTAAAAATCCATTGTTTGCCTTTTGAATAGGCACTTGTAAGTTATAAAGTTCTTGTTTTGCTCTTATTGAGGGATGTATTTCTGAGTTAATGTAAACAGAGCAAGTGTATAACTTGTCATCTGAAAGACCAACCACAATAAAAAACTTTGGGTGGTCTATTTCTGGAAACTTGTTTAAAAACACTTCACCTTTAGCCAATGCATTTTGAAATAGCGCTTTTTTTGCTTCAGAACTAAATGCATCGCCAATGCTCATGACTTATTTTTTAATCAAGCTACTGATAAATGATTGTTCTTTTGCAAATGCAATAAAAGATGCGTCTTCTCCAGTTTCCGAAATAATGTTATCATAAGAAATAATATGATTTGGAGCCGTGTTTTGCCATGCATAATCATGAGAAATCTCTCTTATTTCTTCAAACGCCATCTCTCCATACTTTTGGATGTTAGCGGTAAGAAAATCAATGTCTGATTTAGATAAAGCTTTTAGGTTTGCATCAGTTTTTGGTTTTACCAAATCCCAGTTTTCAATAGAAAAATAAGCCGAAAACTTACCATCATCCTTGAAATAGCCGTCTCCTCTAACTGATTTAAAAATATCATAAAGTTTAGAGGGAACAGGTCCATCTACCATTGCACAATAGTTGTCGCCAGTAATTCCCCTGCCATAGGTTGCCATATGATCCCGGTCAGAAAAATAAAGAATTTTAAAAATCTTATGGAAATCGGTTCTCTGGATTCTATTCACAATAAAAAGAACCGCATTGATGGTCTTTTTCTCGTTAAATTCGATATGGAATTGCGTTGAAGTCATATCACAATTGGACATTAAACAAATATACAAACAAAATTCATTCCACAAGTAATATTTTAACTAAAAAAATTAGTATTTCCGCAGGTGTATTATTTTTAATGAATTAAAACCAAATAACAATTAAACGCTCTGCCGTAGTTTTCACAATTCACTATATAGCTAGGATTGATGTCAATCTTTCATATAGGTTGATAGCGCTTCTTCTTTTTCGTTCTGCCCACCATTCACCCATCCAATTATGCAAGCAGCAATACGTTTATCTATATCTTACCTATTATACATCGCGCTAACATATCCGAGTTTGTTCTATTTCTAGATTTATTTCTTTGTAAAGTTTTTAAGGTAGGCGTAGCGTAGGCGCACCACAACAAAAAACCACCCCTTTATGTTCAATATATCCGATTGACTTATAGTCGAAAATTGTCGTTTTGCAACATGGATATTAAGGTTAAAATAGGTAAGCATCTTAAAGGATGGAGAGTAGGTAAAGGCTTAACCCAAGAGATTTATCCTTTGAAGGAGATACGGACAAAACCTACAATAGTTTCTCCAAGAATGATCGCTACTTTCTATCACTTTCCAATCTTGTAGCCAATACTTTTTCTATCCTCCTGCGTGCCTTTCTTGGCTAACAATTCATCTAGGTGCTTAAAAACCAGTTCAATGTTTTTATCGTGGTTGGTTAACTTTTTATCTTGGTGTTCAAGCTTGTTCTTGATTTTTTCTATGTCAAGCAGGAGTTTGTTGTTGTCCATTAATATTTGTCGAATCCTGGCAAAGATCCTTATGATTTCTATATTTACTTTAATAGCTTTTTCACTATTTAAGATACTAGAAAGCATTGCAACGCCTTGTTCGGTAAACGCAAATGGAGGGGCAGGACTAAATTTTGCATTTTTTGGAAGCTTATCACAAATTGTGATAAGCTCTTGCCACTCTTCTTTGTTCAGTTGGAACATAAAATCGGATGGAAACCTAGAAATATTTCTTTTAACAGCTTGTTTAAGAGCCCTTGTTTCAACCTCATACAATT
This sequence comes from Pedobacter sp., assembly GCA_004295885.1. GTDB lineage: Bacteria > Bacteroidota > Bacteroidia > Sphingobacteriales > Sphingobacteriaceae > Pedobacter. The sequence goes on from SEDG01000213.1 coordinate 4,905, forward strand.
CGGCCAAGTCAAAATCTAACATTGTCTTTTGATC
>SEDG01000935.1 GCA_004295885.1 Pedobacter sp.
GGTATTAATCCCGTATGGTGATCATGGCAATGAATAACATTTGGTTTATGCTCCCATTGGGCAATCCAATCTAGACTTGCAATTTGAAAAGCCATGAAACGTTCTACATCGTCATCGTAGCCATAAACCTTCTCACGGTCTAACAAACCTGCAATGTGAACCAAGAATAAGTCAAAGCCTAGCTTATTTGTCTTCTCTCTAAATATCCTAACGGGATGATTATTATAACCTAATCTTACCCAACCATCATATACAACTTCAAATTCATTTTGATGCCAAAACTTTGTATCATAGGCAGGCATGACCACTTTTGCAACGTGACCCAATTTATTTTGATACTTAGGCAGTGCGCCTACAACATCGCCCAAGCCGCCAACTTTTGCTACTGGATAACATTCTGCACTGAAGTGTATTATTTCCATGTGATACCTTTGAAAAACTTACTCAAATTAGGCATTAGATTGAGTAATGCAAACATTTAGCAAAAAAAAAATTCAATCGCTTAGTTATTTCTAGAAAATTATTCTTTTTGGAAAAATTATTTCCAAAAAAGAAAAGGTCGGATATTGCTACCCAACCTTTTGCTCCAAAACAAAAAAATAAAATAAGGTTTACTAATATTCTTCTTGTGCCATTATTGCATAAAATTCTTTTATAGCGTTAAATTGTGGATGTAACGATACGACATTACCAAAAACTAATAATGCTGGTGAACTCAATTTCTTTTCTTCTATCAATTCTTCAATGGTATCTACAATACCGACTACTACGTTTTCTTCTTTAGACGAACCGTTTTCGATTACTGCAACAGGCAAACTATCCTTACCCTCCGTTCTAAATATGGTTGCTATTTCCTTAATTTTTTCGATACCCATTAACACCACAATAGTAGCATTAGATTTTGCTGCAACGTATAAATCTGGCGAAATTTCTCCTGCAGCATTCGTGCCAGTAACTACCCAAAAGCTTTCGCTTAAGTTACCATAAACCATAGGGATTTTTTGTAA
>SEDG01000936.1 GCA_004295885.1 Pedobacter sp.
GCCAGAAATATCCTCACCACAATGGTAACACAAGTTAGCACTCCATATTTTTTGCTGTTCCATACACCTAATTAAACTGCGTTACTAAATAGATTGGTTTGCGGTTGGCGTTCCCATAAGTGTTCATCAAATGCCATACATACATTCCTCAGAAAGGATTTTCCAGTGCCTGTAATACTTACTTCTCTTCCCGTAAGCTGAACCAAATTATCAGCCATTAAAGGCATCAATCTCTCTACGATTAAGGTTGGGATTTCTGTGTTGAAATAGGTGAAACCTTTGCACATTATATTTGAGATATGCTGTCTGATATACAAATCTTTATCAGTTAATAGATGACCTTTTTCTACAGCGAATGTATCATTGTTAATTTGGTCTACATAACCCTCTAGTGTTTTGCTGTTTTGTGCAAATGCTGTTTCGCAATCGCTGATGGAAGAAACACCCAAACCAATTAATATTTTGGTATGTTGGTCGGTATAACCCATAAAGTTCCGGTGCAATTCATGGCTTTCGCTAGCTTTAAATAAGCTGTCTTTTTTTAATGCAAAATGGTCCATCCCAATTTCTTGGTAACCAGCATTAAGTAATAGATCTCTACCAACCTGATACAGTGCGAACTTTTCGTTACCCTGTGGAATATCTTTGTCTGAATAATGTCTTTGTCCAGGTTTTAACCATGGCACATGGGCATAACTATAAAAAGCGATTCGCTCTGGCCACATGTTAATCACCTCCAGTATAGTCTGTTTTAATCCTTTTAAAGTTTGTCCGGGTAAGCCATAGATCAAATCGAAATTGATAGAATCATACCCTAGTTCTCTTGCTTCTTTAGTGATTTGAGCTACCTGTTCTGGTGTTTGGAAACGATTAATCATCAATTGCACCTTCGAATCAAAATCTTGAATACCTAAACTTAAACGTTTAAAACCCAATTGATGTAAAACTTGTAAATGGGCCTTAGTTGTATTGTCTGGGTGACCTTCAAAAGAACAAGCGATTTCCTG
>SEDG01000937.1 GCA_004295885.1 Pedobacter sp.
ATGCCATTTGGTTGGTTATTGCCCAATGATGGTTATGGTGCAGGTTACGGACAGACAGAAACCTTAGATGGTAACATTACGAACTTAAAAGATTTCGGCGATTATGCTCGTAAAAATGGTGTAGAAATTGGCTTGTGGACACAATCAAACCTGCATCCAAAAGATGGAGTTAGTGCTTTATTGCAACGTGATATCATCAAAGAAACCAGAGATGCGGGTGTTAGAGTTTTAAAAACTGATGTAGCTTGGGTAGGTGCTGGCTATTCTTTCGGTTTAAATGGCATAGCTGATGTTGCTCACATCATCCCTCAATATGGAAATAACAGTCGACCATTCATTATCTCTTTAGATGGTTGGGCTGGTACACAGCGTTACGCAAGTATTTGGTCGGGTGACCAAACTGGCGGGGTTTGGGAATACATTCGTTTTCATATCCCAACTTATTTAGGTTCAGGGTTATCTGGTCAGCCGAATATTACTTCGGATATGGATGGTATTTTTGGAGGAAAAAATACGACCATCAATACCAGAGATTTCCAATGGAAAACCTTTACGCCAACGCAATTAAATATGGATGGTTGGGGTGCTAATGAAAAATATCCTCACGCATTGGGTGAGCCAATTACTTCTATAAACAGAACTTACTTAAAGTTAAAATCGCAATTAATGCCGTATGCTTATAGCATTGCCAAAGAGGCGGTTAATGGCTTACCAATCATCAGGGCAATGTTTTTAGCAGAACCAAATGCTTATACAAATGGAACGGCGACGCAATATCAATATTTATACGGACCATCTTTTTTGGTAGCGCCAATTTATCAGGCCACTAAATTGGATGAGAAGGGGAATGATATACGCAATAACATCTATTTGCCAACAGGAACTTGGTTCGATTATTTTACTGGAGATAAATACGAAGGAAATAGCATTATCAATAGTTTTGATGCGCCGTTATGGAAATTGCCAGTTTTAGTTAAAGAAGGAGCTATTATCCCGATGGTAAA
>SEDG01000938.1 GCA_004295885.1 Pedobacter sp.
AAGAAAATGATTGGCATGATGTAACCAATATATTTCATCTGACCAGTTGCACCAGAAATTTGGTTATTAAAGTAAGTGTAAATTAATGTAGAAATGGTCATCAAAATACACATCAAACTTAAGTGGTCGCCAATAAATGGAATGGTGAAACCAAACTTAATGAAATCATCATAAGTTGATAAGTCATGCATCCATAAGAAACTTTCGCCTCTTAACTCGAACAAGTTAGGGAAGAAGAAGAAGAATGCCATTACAAAAGGTAATTGTAGTAACATTGGCAAACAACCACCCAAAGGATTTACGCCGACCTTCTTATAAAGTTTTAAGTATTCTTGTTGTAAAAGTGTAGCATTATCTTCACCTACTTTAGCTTTAATTTCATCCATTTCTGGCTTTAAAATTCTCATTTTAGCCATAGAGATGTACGATTTGTAAGTTAACGGAGACATTGCCAATTTAAGCAACACAGTTAACAACAAAATGATAACACCATAACCCCAACCAAAACTTTCTAAGAATTGGAATACAGGTAATACAACAAACCTATTGATGTATTTTAATGGCCAGTAACCCATATCAACTTGCTTCTCAATCTCTTGACCTTGAGCTTTCAAATTGTCGAATTTGTTATCGCCAAAATAAAATTTCATTGCATAGTTTTGAGCGGCTAGATGAGTATATGGCAACTGCATATTGGCACCATACCATTTTACTTTACCAGTATCAGTTAAAATTTTAACCTCTAAATCACCTTTCTCAAATGGAACTTGAGGAATTAGAACAGCTGAGAAGAATTGTTGTTTAAATGAGAACCATTCAATTTTGCCTTCTTTTAGCTCTTCTTTTTTATCGCCACCCATACCTAAATGGTCAGGATTTTTCTCAATGTATTTGTAATACGGAGCAGCGTGTTCTTGTTCTTTTTTATGAGATTTTTCTTGTTGTAATAAAGTAGTTTCCCAATTTAAAGTAACATTATTTCCTTGTACAACTTGGTTTAAGCTATTTGCAGTTTGAGCAGCTTTAGTAAAATATAAATCGTTGGTATTTAAAACTTTCCCATCAATATTGATATTTAAGCCAAACTTGTTATTGTCTTTGCCATCAAATAATATAACAGGTTTTTTAGTGTAAGTAACCTCTTTTTTTAATTCTACAGATAAAATTTTACCACCCATGTTAGTGAAGGTTAATTTTAAGATGTCATTTTCTAAAACCGAAGTTTCTGCAACCCCATTAATGTTTCCGCCAAATGGACCTTTTAAAGTTGTTGTATCGGGCTTAACTGAATCTGCAGGTTTTGTAACTGCAACTGCAGGTTCTTTCTGTGATGCTTTAACTTTTGCTAATGAGTCGGCGGTAATTTTTTCTCTTTCTTTTTTAATATCAGCCTCGCTAGGCTTCATGAAAAAAACAGAAGCTCCAATAATAACCATTATTAAAAAGAGCCCTGTAAATGTATTTCTATCCATTATTTTGTTTTAAACTTGTATTATTTTGTTTTCTTTTTGGTGTGCTCCATCGCAGCGGCGACAAATTTAACAAAAAGTGGGTGAGGATTAGCAACAGTTGACTTTAATTCTGGGTGAAATTGTCCACCAACAAAAAACGGATGATTTTTAAGCTCGATAATT
>SEDG01000939.1 GCA_004295885.1 Pedobacter sp.
ATAAACAGAAGAATTTCCTGTAATTCTCCATTGTTTTTTATAGTCTTTGATAATTAAAAATTCCCCAGGGTAGTCAAAAAATGGGTCAATCGAATCAACAATTACAATATCTAAATCTAAAAATAGGGCGGTCCCTTTTAAGCCGTATAAGTCTTCTTTTAAGGTAGAAAGCTTTTTCCACATCCGTTCTGGCAATCCACCTGGAATTTCCATACTTGGAATTGGAAAACATTGAACTTCAGGCGAAATTCCTATTTCATCATCTGTAAAGCAAACCATTTTAAACTCATAGCTCAAATTTCTTTTAACCATGGAGTACAGCCTGTTAACATATTCAGGGCCATAAAGTTTGCCCCATTTCATGCAAAAAATATACTTGTCTGCCATTATTTATCTTGTGGATAATGAAGTAATTTAAAAAAATTAAATAAGGTTAGCTGTACTTTTTTGCTCAAAGTAGCTTGATATTTCGTTCAATGTAAAGGCGTTTAGGCATTTAGTTGCCGTTAAACCTCCCTTTCTTGCAACTTTAACACCATATTGCATATCATGGAAGCCTTCTTTTCTGTGTGCATCTGGATTTATGGTTAGCAAAACTCCCTTTTCTAACGCATAGCGATGCCAACGCCAATCTAAATCTAAACGTAAAGGATTGGCATTAATTTCAATAACAACTTTATTTGCCGCACAGGCATCGATTACTTTTTTATAATCAATTTCATAGCCTTTTCTGCTCAATAACAATCGCCCAGTTGGGTGACCTAAAATTGTGGTATAAGGATTTTCTATAGCTTTAATTAACCTTGCAGTTGCTTTCTCTTGGTCCATTCTTAAGTTGCTGTGAACAGAGGCGACAACAAAATCAAAGGTTTTTAAAATGTCATCACTGTAATCTAATGAGCCATCATTTAAAATATCACTTTCTATTCCTTTGAAAATTTTGAAAGGAGCAAGCTTGGCGTTTAACTCATCGATTTGCAAATGTTGGGTTTAAAAAGGTTAAGATAAAAATCAGATTTAGGAACTATAACTAATCGAATATGCAAACCACTTTCTGTATGTGCCGCAAAAGTATTTTCCCCTATGTCTTTAAGGTCTAAATCAGCAAATGCTGGAATTTGTTTAGCTAAATTTTCTACATCGGCTGTGCCAATTACAAATAAAGCTTCCTCAATAATTTCAACAGCTCTTCTATATTCACCGCTCATTTCTAATAAAGCCGTATCATCAACTTTGCTTAACCAAACCGTTAAACTCGTTGTCAGATGATTAACAGTAGGTTCGATGTGTGCGTAAAGAAACTTCCCATTCGCAGCCATTTTAAATTCAATGACTTTTTTAATTTCTTCTTGAGTTTTAAGTCCGAAACCTTTGGCTTCAATCAAGCGATTTTCATTACAAGCGTAATAAAGTTCGCCAACGTTTTCTATTTGTAAATCGTGCCAAATAACGCTGATTTTCTTTGGACCAATACCCTTAATACCCAACATTTCTACAATACCTGGCGGGGTTTGTAGCAAAATTTCTTCGAGTTCTTTAATCGTTCCAGTTTCTAACAGTTCAATTACTTTGGCAGCAATACTTTTTCCAATCCCATCTAT
>SEDG01000940.1 GCA_004295885.1 Pedobacter sp.
GCAAAGTTTGGATATACTCCAAAGACGGCCCAAGTTTCTTGCTGGTCGTGAGATAAATCTTCGTATAGAGGAAATTCCTCGCCCGTTTTAATATTCTCTACATATAATGCAGATTTTAACCTTACGCGTTTCACATACGCCATAAATTTGCCATCAGGCGAAATTTGTGGACGGGCAGAGCCACCTTGTTCGGCGATTAAATTGGTTAATCTTCCAGTCGTTAAATCTAACTGTCTAATAGCGTAAATTAACCCATTTGGGTCTTTGCTGTACTCGAAGTTAGGTCCAGGAGACACGTCTTCGCTAAAGTATAAAAACTTGCCATCTGGCGATACATTTGGCTCTCCTGCATCTTGCTGGTCGTTTTTTCTTTTGGTCAGTTGTACGCCATCGCCACCGTAAATGCTATACATCCACATTTCGCCAGCGCCTAATGAACGTGATGCGGTAAAATGTTTACGAGCAATTAAATATTCGCTATTAGGCATCCAAGTGGCATTATTTAGCAATCGAAAAGTTTCTTTTGTAATTTGTTTTTTGTTGCCGCCATCTCGGTCCATTATCCAAATATTATCGCCACCACTTTTATCGCTGGTAAATATCACCCAACAAATCAAAAACTATCTCATTGCCGTCTGGGCTAACATCTAAATTCATCCAAGTTCCTTCATCAGTTTTAATATTGAAGGTTTTTGTTTGGCCTTTATACTTTTCTACATCCCATTTTAGGGCTTCTTTTTGAGCTTGAGCTGCAACTGAAAAGGTGAGAAATAAACAACTTGTTAATACAGAAATTTTGTTCATGTGGAGGGTTGAGATAAATTTTTTGCAATTTAATAATATCACAGCGTTTTTATTAGTTTTGATGACACCTTTTTATGACAGCAGCGGAGATATTAAAAAAATATTGGGGATTTGATAATTTTAGGCCGCTACAGGATGAGATTATTCAATCAGTTTTAAACGGAAAAGATACCCTTGCTTTGTTGCCAACTGGCGGAGGAAAATCTATATGCTTTCAGGTTCCAGCAATGGTGATGGACGGCATTTGCATCGTAGTTTCTCCTTTGGTAGCCTTGATGAAAGACCAAGTTGAAAACTTAAAAGCCAAAGGAATTAATGCCATCGCCATTTATGCAGGAATGGGCAAAAGAGAAATTGATATCCTTTTAGATAATTGTATTTACGGTAACATCAAATTCCTCTATTTGTCTCCAGAGCGCTTGCTTTCGGAAATAGTTAGGGCTCGCATTTCTTATATGAATGTGAATTTAATAGCAATTGATGAAGCTCATTGTATTTCTCAGTGGGGATATGATTTTCGTCCGCCGTATTTAAAAGTTAAGGAACTTAGAGAAATTCAT
>SEDG01000214.1 GCA_004295885.1 Pedobacter sp.
GACAACATTGAATTCAACAGAAAAAATATGATGGCTATATGAGAACCAGAGACTGAAAGGGCGTGAATTGTTCCTGTTTTGCTGTACGCAGCTAAAGTTTCTTTACTTAAATCTGCTCTGTAACCTAAAACTAAGGTTGATGCAACCGCAAAAGCCTCATCATTGTTAATTAGCTGCCTATAAATCCGGATTTGCTTTTTACGCTCTTCAATGGCGTATTTTATAATTGGATTTCCGGCAATTGATCTCAATTTAACCAAATGGTCTTGATTAATAAAAGTCTGTTGATAGATGTTTTTTGAAGCTAGCCAAGCTTTAAAATCGAACTCTGCAGGATTATAGGATGGTTCTACGGGCAAATATTTACTTGCAATAATTAACTCATCGCCGTAATTCAATTTAACAGGCCGAAGGCTATCTACCTTAAGTGCAATTAATAATTTCCCAGTTGCAAATTTTGGTTTTTGGTTTTGATAGGCGCTACTTACTTCAACCTCAAAACGTAAAATGTTATTGGTTAGTTGGGGTTCTCCGTTAACCCAAACCTTTAAATAGTCATAAGGTTGATTTGCGTAATAATCTCTTCTAAAAGACTGCGTATTTAATAAACACAACAATCCGCCAAGGGCGAAACAAAAAATATAAAACACAACACCGGTAGCACCTTTAAAATTATATGCTTTTATTTTTTTATAGAAAATATTTATAAATAAAAGATAGCACAGAAGTAAGACATTAGCTATCAGACAAGCGGTAATTAGATTTCCTTTTCCAAACAGATAAGCGCATACAATTCCTGTCATGAATGGAAACAAAACCCTAACAAAAACTATTTCAGATTTAAACGTCACGGCTTAGAATTGATAACGGATTTGAAGTTTCACATCAGTCTTTTTATTACCTTTTAGCTCGTCTAAACCTGAACCAACAGTCTCTACATCTTTATATAAAAACATCGCACATCTGGCCCAAACATCTAAATGTTTTACGATTTTGTATTTAAGATTGATATAATTTCTAAAACCTTTCCCACTATACATTCCGAAACTGAAGTTGTAGAGTACATCATCCTCGTAAGCATAAATTCTGCTGTTGTAAGATGGTGTGTTGAAATAAGCAACCCTAAAATTGCCAGAGATTTTTGACAGGGTTGGTGAGTAATCTACATCTTGATAAATCATGTAGCCAAACTCAGCTTTGACAGTTCCTTTTTTAAATTGAGAAACTTCTAATCTATTTTGAAAACTCCAAGATTTGTTCAGTTGCCAACTTACATCACCTCTGTAAGATTCTTTTTTTACATCGTCTAAATAATTTATTGGTACATCTAAATCCGTATTTTGTTGTTTTAATTCAGATTTATATCTAACAAATGCCTTAAAAGTTTTTGTGGGTGTGTAAGTAACCTGACCTAAGATTTCATAGCCATCTGATGGGGCATCAATCCTGAATTTTAACCAAGGGAATTTAAAGTAATCAGCATACAAAGAAATGTTCCAAGCTTTTACTGGTGTGATGTTTAGTCCTGCGTAAAATCCTTTTTCATTAAAAGCTTCACTTGCTTCGGCAGTAGCCTGATTAAAAAAATTATGGTAGTCTTTTTGGTAATTTCTGTGTAATACCACAGCGGATATTTTTGAAGATAAACTAATTAAAGCTCCATTTAAATATGCTAAACCACCGTTTAAGCTTTTCCCACCTTCACCAAAAAAATAAATGTTCTTAAAGCTATAGTTATAATATAGGCCTATGTTAGTCAGGTTTTTACCTGTAAAATTATAATACCTGTAAGATTGTGTCCCGGTAATAAATTCGTTGCTATACATAGAATGATAAGCAATTGCACCGATGCTTACATTATCTTTCTGGTATTGAATGACTCCGCCAAATATCTTCTGAGAAATACTGTTTTTGTTCTTTATTTCAGTTGCAGTTCTATGCAAACCAGTTTCGTTAACTGTAGCTAAAACTTCCTCGGCGTTACTGTTTAGGCTTAAACTTCCATCTAAATTTCTAAATGAAACAAATGGGGTAAAATCGATATGTTTTTTAATATTTATTGTTGTAGCTAAACCTCTTAAAAAAGAAAATTCGTTAGCCGATGTATAAGCTTTTAAACCAACGTCCTTTTTAGCGACACTAGCCACATCTGGTGCCTTGCCAAAAGAAAAACCAGACCAAAGCGTTAAGCCTTGTCCAAACTGCAAAGTATAATCGCCAACTATTATTTTCTTAAATCGCCCTGCGTTGTAAATACCAATATGCGCTGATTGATAGTCGAAAAGTAATTGTTTATCTCCCTTAATAAATTTCTCCCCAGCATCCTTTTCAAATATCAGTGATGCTGAAATTCGATTAGAATAATTGTATTTATATCTAACTAAGAAACGTTCTTGAGTGCCTAAATATCTACTTCCAGCTAGATCGGTAAAGCCTTTTAATTTTTCTATCACTCTTCCAAAACGCAACACCAAATCATTGTCTCCAAGCGTAGATATGTTTCTGTAATTTATCTTATCTACCAAATCTGACTGCCTTAATGTTACAAAAGGTAAAAGCCGTTGAATGGTGATTAAATCGAAATCTGCTATACTTTGTAACTCTAATAAGTCGATTAGTTTTCCATTTTCTTTAATATGTGTGAAAAGGTTACTGATTTGAAGAGGAGACAAGAAAAACAAACTTTTTAATTCTTCAGCATTTGTATGATTAAGATTTATTGGATGCTTTTTAAAGAAAACTAACCTATCTTCTAATTCCGATAAATCATAGTCTTCTGGAAGGTTTTCAGCTAGACTTTCTATCAAGTCTTTAATCAGATTATCTTCTTGTGTTTGTGCTTTTGCCGCAGCCCCCATAAAAAGCAAAATGATTAGAATTTTAAAACGCATAAGCCAATGCAATTTGCGGTGTATAACCTAGATACGGGTCACTTTCAACTGCGATATCCATGATAAACTTTTTATAGTTTAAGCCGAATCCGACATATTGCTTAAAGGGTTTAGCAGTTAATCCTCCCCTCAGCGTAATTAGTTCGACTATTTTATATTCTAATCCTAAACCTACATTTACAGCTTTATCCAAATCTTTAGAGATTGAAGTTGCTATCAATATTTTACTAGAGGCTTTATATGTTGCTCCGACTTGTGCTATTGTAGGAATATTAGCTTCAATAGTTTTCGTATTAAATTTTTGTTTGGCTGGATTGTTTATACTCGCTCCAAAAGTAAAGACGTCATTATAATCATACATTGCTCCAACATCTATCGAAAAGCCTGTTGTAGCGCCATAATTGCTTATTTTAATTTGATGATAATTGCCTTTCAAAGCGATTGACAGCCTTTCGCCAAATCGTTTCGCCAACGCTATTCCTGCTTTGATTTCATTATATTCGGATATCCCATATCGCAGTAAACTTGCACCGACATAATTGTTCTGAAAAGGAATAACAAACGCGACTGCTTGCTTACTTAGTTCGCTATCAAACAAAAATTTTGAATAATTTACAGCAAGCATTGATGATTTGATATCCGTGATGCCAGATGGATTTCCTTCCAAAGTCCATAGGTCTTTAACTGCAGCACCATTCATTCCCAAAGCAGAAAGTCTTGGTCCCAAATTGTCTTGCGAGAAGGCGCAATCGCTGCTTAATAGAAGCAGGAGAGAAAGGTTAAATAGTTTGTTCATAGTTTTAGGTAACCCAATCTATAACAAAATATTATAAAATAAAAATTATGAAATTTGAAATTATATTTCTAAAAATTCATAAAAACAGTTTATTATTTTTTAAGTTAATAATTTTTATTTTCAATTAATTAAGTTGATAGTAAGTGAAATTTTTTGAGCAATTGTTAATTTTTTCATGGTGGGTTGATTAAATAAAATTTTAATTTTTTGATGGTAATTATTTGAGCTTGAAGTCGACATGACTAGTAATAGCTTTACAATCATCTTAGCTGTCCACTTATATTTTGGAAAGAAAAGATAAACTACTAGTTTTGTTTAAACAAATGGGTTGTTAAATAAGCAGCTGGCTTAATAATTGATTGTAATTAATTTATTCACTAAACTAAAAACACATGAAAACCTTTTATAATAAACCTGCACTCGTACTTACTGTGTTTTGTATGATTTCAGTATTAATTTCATCTTGTAAAAAAAATGAAGACACCTATGAGCCAGTGGTTTATGGAGACGCTAATATCAGGGTAACAAATACGGCTTCAGGCTCAAATGCTCAAGACTTCTACCAGGGCGATACGAAGTTGAGCACAACTGCTGTGGCTTATATGGAGACCAGCCCATTAATTAAACTGAAAGCAGGAAACACAATCATATCTTTTAAAAACGTAGGTACAACGACCACAACTGCATCATTAAATGTTGGCTTAGAAACAAATGGAACTTACACCGCATTTTATTATACAAACCCAGCGGGGACGGGCGTAATAACCGGTGCTGGAGATGATAATGTTGCACCTGCTTCAGGTAAGGTAAAAGTTAGGTTTGCAAACTTCGGTTCTGCATTAAATAATACTTTAAATGTAAGTGTTACAGGTGGGGCAAATATTTTAGCCGGCTTAGGTTTTAGTGTTATTACTCCCAGCTACTACACCATTGATGCAGGTTCTAGTCTTGATTTTACTGTTCTAGGGTCTGGGATTACAGGAAATATCGCAGGAACAAATTTTGTGTCTGGTAAAATTTATACAATTTGGTTTGATGCAGCGAATTCTACAACGGCTAAATATCACATTATTCAACAGAATTAATTAGTGATTAATTATAAAGAGCATCCTAAATTTTAGGGTGCTTTTTTATGCTCAAAAATGATATGTAACTCCTTTACGTGAAGGTGGTTCTATGCCCGCAATCGCAGAAGCTGACGATGGGTTTCTTTACGTACTAAAGTTTCGTGGAGCAGGACAAGGTCATAAGGCATTAATTTCTGAAATAATAGGAGGAGAGATAGCTCGTATTTTAGGTTTGAAAGTGCCAGAGTTGGTTCTTGCTAATTTAGATGAAGCCTTTGGTAGGACCGAACCCGATGAGGAAATTCAAGATTTGTTAAAGGCAAGCGTAGGCCTCAATTTAGCCTTACATTATCTTTCTGGAGCAATTACTTACGACCCAACCGTTACCAGGATAAAGCCAGTATTAGCCTCTCAAATTGTATGGTTAGATTGTTTACTAACCAACATGGACCGCACACCACGCAACACAAATATGTTGTTTTGGCATAAAGAATTGTGGTTGATAGACCATGGTGCATCTCTATATTTTCATCATTCATGGCAAAATTGGGAAGAACAAGCTAAACGACCTTTTATGTTAGTTAAAGACCATGTTCTTTTACCCCAAGCAGAATTTTTAAACGAAGTTGATGAAAGCTTTAAAACAATATTAACGCCAAGTTTGATTCAAGATGTTGTGAATCTAATACCAGATGAATGGTTAAATGAAGATATATTCAAAAGCAGTCAAGCTCAGAGGGATGCTTATGCCTTATTTTTAAACACTAGGATTGCCAATTCAGCAATTTTTGTAAAAGAAGCA
>SEDG01000215.1 GCA_004295885.1 Pedobacter sp.
CGACGGCACTTATTTCTATGTATTAAGGGTTAAAACAGCTACATCTGCTTGGCAAGAGCTAACTGGTTACATTACCGTAGTACGATAAATAAAATGAATATGAAAAGGATTATTTTAACTGGATTATTTTATTTGATGTTATTTCCAGTATTTGCCCAACAAGAAACGCAATATGGACAATATATCTATAACGGACTGTATGTAAATCCGGCATATGCTGGATATAAAGAGGCAATGTTTGCTCAAGCAATTTATAGGGCGCAATGGACAGGATTAAAGGGTGCTCCTCAGAGTTTATCCATCGCATTTGATGCTCCAATCCCCGATAAAGATATCGCCCTTGGCGCCATAGTAACAAAAGACAAAATCGGTGCACAAAGCACATTGAATGCTTATGCTAATTTAGCCTATCGCTTGAGGTTAAATCACAATGTATTCAATGTGCTGGCATTCGGCTTAGGTATTGGGGTTATGCAAACTGGCTTAAATGGTAGCATATTAAGTGCCGATGAAGTAGGCGACGCAAAAATCCCAGTAGGTTTCGAAAGCAGGACGCTGCCAAGCTTAAGAGTTGGCGCACAACTATCTACAGAAACCTTTTTTATTGGTTTTTCAGCTAATAATCTTTTTGCAAAAAGGCTAACCACTGATAATGATTTTTTTGCCAATTTAAACACCCAAGAACATATCTATTTTACCGCAGCAATGATGGTTCCTGTGCAAAGAGATATCACTTTTAAACCCTCGTTTTTAATTAAGGATGACTTGCATGGGCCTACCTCTTTAGACATTAATTCCTTTTTAATATTTAAGGATAAATTTTCCATTGGAGCAGTGTATAGAACATCGCTAAATTTATTTCCCCGACCAGCAATACAGAATAATCTACTGAAGAAAAGTGCTGTTGGAATAATGACCGACTTTTTGGTTAAGGAACGCTTTAGAATTGGTTACGGCTTTGATTATAGCCTAAACAAACTCGGTAATTATGGCTTTGGGTCGCATGAGATTTCCGTAGGGTATTATTTTAATCTCGCTCCTGTTAGAAATAAACTCTTCTTTTGTTTCTAACTATTCCTACTTTCATCAGTTTCAAAACCAACAAAAACCCAATTTCCTTTTCCATCTTTTTCGTAACTAGCTTTGTAATTTGAACTTGGCGGAATAGTAAAATGGAAGCTAAACGATTTTTCATCAGCTTTTTTTGGAATAAAATGATCTTTTATTGCATTAGCCGTAGCTTCAATTAGTTCCTTTGAGTGCTGTTTCATCGATTAATTTTTACCTCCAATTGTGTGCTCAGTAAATTCACTTTCATTCCCAGTTCTATCTATGGCAGTTATAGCAAACGAACTTATTACTGTTTGACTACCGCCTTTTGCAGTGGCTTCGACAGACGCCATTAAATCCAAACTCTCATCTTTTCTATTCATAATTTTATAACTCCACTTGTTGCCATATTTAAAATAGACCACCCACTTAAAAACATCACTTTTATTTGGATGATTCCATCTTACCTCTAATAACTTACCTTTTGGAACCACTGTAACAATGGGCTTTTCTGGCGCCTTGCGATCTAACCATTCGCTCTGTGGCACCAAAGCCTGATCTTTATACGGCCCACTTTTTAATCCACTTCGCAAAAGCGGATGTTTAACTAATGCAGCAATACTCCAATGGACAGCGCCAGGGCTTTGAGGTAACATGCCCCTAGTTACCATGATCTGATTGATAATTTCATCCACATTTTTATCATCGCCACCTAAACCTACATTCATACCTGGCCATAAATGTCTGTTTTTTGCGTTTTCGCTTTGCCACCAGCCCAGCAAAACAGGGAAACTGTGCGGAATATCATTTACTTTCCAATACAATTGAGGAGTAAAGTAATCTATCCATCCCTTATTTAACCATAATTTTGCATCAGCATAAAGTTTGTCATATTGGTCGTAACCTTCAACAGAAGCTGGATAACCAGGTCTCCAAATACCAAATGGACTTAATCCAAATTTGACATGTTTTTTCTCGGCTTTAATTTCTTTATAAATACGTTCAATAAAAGTGTTTACACTTTCTCTTCTCCAATCGGCTCTAGTTAACTTTCCTCCACCTTTTTGGTAAGTTGCCCAACTTAAACTATCTGGAAAATCTTCGCCACCGTTATATGAATCATAGGGATAAAAATAATCATCGAAATGGACGCCGTCGATATCATAACGTTTAACAATATCTCTCACCACCGCCGCCGACTGATCTTGCACACCCTTTAGGGACGGGTCCATCCAATACTGTCCATCTTTTAGCTTTACTACTAATTCTGGTTTTGATTTTACAACAGAACCAGTGCTTTCTTCCTTGCCAGACTGATGATGAGCTCTATAAGGATTCAACCAAACGTGTAATTCCAAACCTCTATCATGAGCTGCTTCAACCCAAAACTCCAAAGGATCATAGTATGGGTTAGGGGCTTTACCCTGTTCGCCAGTTAAAAAATACGACCATGGCTCTAAATCACTTTTATATAAGGCATCTGCCTGAGGCCTGATTTGCAGAATAGCTGCATTAAAATTTAAGCTCTGCAATAGGTCTAACAAGACGATAGCTTCTTTTTGCTGCTCTGCTGTACTTAAACCAGGTTTGCTCGGCCAATTTATATTAGCGACCGAAGCAATGTTTAAATCCGACCCTATCGACTGAAATGTCGGGATGCCCTGAACCAGCTGAGCTGCCAGCTAGAAATATTAGGCATAAAAAAAGCCTCTCAGTTTCCTGAAAGGCTCGGTGGGAGCTGAGGGGTTCGAACCCCCGACCCCCTCGGTGTAAACGAGGTGCTCTGAACCAGCTGAGCTAAGCTCCCTTTTTATTTCCCTTACAAAATGAAATCCTTCCTTCGTTTTGGGAATGCAAATATAGTGTCTTCTATCTGTTTTGCAAAAATATTTTCACTTTTTTTAAGAAAGAACATCTTCTAATACCTGATGAGATTTAATTTGCCCGAATGATGCTGTATGTAAAGTATAGTAAACCAATATTTTATCTAACAAAAAGCGACGACTGACATTGTCTAATTTTATTTCAAATATTTTTTCAAAGGGTGTATTAAATAGCAACAAAAACCAGTCGGCATCTACTTTGTCCATAAAATATGGATGAATCGGCATCACCGAAGTAAAGTCTCCTTCCTGTAAATCAAAGTATTTTTGGTCGTTCCGAGTTTGTGAATGTGGTGCGAAACCTAAAAACCTAGACAGCTTTAATAAAAATGCTAAATGAAAATTCACGCTAGGTTCATCCGATTCATCAAACCAACTAATGGCATTGTAAATAAAATTGAATAAATTCTCATCTACATTCTGCTGGCGGATGCTTTTATACAACACCTCATTCAAAAACTGAATGATTGCATTTTTTATCACATGATACGGAATGGAACGAAATACAGGTGATGGTCTTGCTTCTGCCACCCGTTGTATTTGACTATTCGTTTTATGATACACAACCATATCTAGCAAATGTAATGGCTGTAAAACATTCATAGGTATTTTCGCCTTTGGTTTCTTTACCCCATTTATTAAATAAGATTGGATGCCAAATTTATCTGTAAAAACCTGAACAACTACGCTGCTTTCGCTATAAAGCGTGGTTTTTAAAACTATTCCTCGGGTTTTATGCAGCATTACTAAATAAGTTTTGGTACAAAAATAATTAACCCAATTATTAATGCCATCAATCCCCCAATTAAAACCGCGGCTGAAGCTACGTCTTTAATTGCACCAGCTTTAGGGTTTTGTTCAGGCAAAACTAAATCCACCAGAACTTCTAAGGCGGTATTCAATAACTCTAAAATAACAACAGTAGCAATTGCGGTAGTTATCCATAACCATTCGTTTGCAGTGAGCTTAAAATAAAAACCTGAAGGCACCACCAAAACTGTTGCTACACAATGAACCCTAAAGTTTAATTGAGTTCTAAAAGCATAAGCTAAGCCCTGAAAAGAATAAACAAAACCTTTAAAAAACTTCTTCATTTAAGGCTAAAATACATCAAAATAATGAAATCAAATATTGTCCAATTCATACTGAACAAACAATAACCCTCGTTTAGTGTTTAATTTAACACAAATTAAGACATAGATTTTGCAATCAGCCATTTTTATAGTTTCTTTACTTTTTTAAACAGCAGTTGATTATGTGGGCTAAACTCTCTAAAGCTATACTTCAAAACCGAATACTTCTCATACTTTTTTTCTTGATTGCCACCATATTTATGGCTTATCACGCCAAAAATCTGAAACTTTCTTATTCTGGCGCAAAAATTTTACCGCTAACAGATTCTGTTTTTATCAAGTATAATGCCTTCAAGAAAACATTTGGCGAAGACGGAAGCGTAATGGTACTGGGTGTTCAAAGCGCCGATATCTATAAAAAAGACAACTACAATAAATGGATAAAACTAACAGACGACATCCAAAAATTAAAGGGAATAAAAGGTGTATTGTCTATCGGGAAGTTATTCGAATTGCAAAAAGACACTGTTAACCAGAAATTTGTAGTTAGCCCAATCCCAAGTGAATTTGTAAAATCAGATTCAGAAATGGATTCGATAAAGCGAAAAATACAAGGGATGCCTTTTTACAATGGCTTATTATTTAACAAAGAAAGTAATGCTACTTTAATGGCCATTACCTTCGACCCGAAAATATTAAATTCAGTTAATAGAAATCCGATATTAATGCTGTTAAACAAATACCACAGCGAGCTGAAAAAACACGGTGATAAACAAAAAGCATTAAGCGTTACCATAGAACGAATTGCTGTAACTACATTAATTGCAAACGTTACTGCTGCCATTGGTTTTGGCGTTTTATACTTTACAGGAAGCGAATTATTAATGCAATTTGGAAGCGTTGCTGCATTAAACGTTATGTTTACTTGGCTAATGTGTTTGTGTTTAATTCCAATCATTTTTAGCTATTTGCCAATGCCAAAGGGAAAAGCAAATACGCCACACGTTCCTAATTTCTTAGATAAGCTCTTAGAAAAAACAGATTTACTTGTTCAAAATAAAAGCATGCTTATTTATGTGCTTACATTTATTATTTCTTTAGTCTCATTTATTGGCATTTACAAAATAAACATCAATGGTTATGTAGTTGATGACTTGCCAAAAAACTCTCAAATTTTAACGGATTTGAAGTTTTTTGAGAAGAATTTTGAAGGCATTTTACCGCTGGAAATCAGCGTTGATACCAAAAAGAAAAACGGAATTTTAAGCATTTCTACGCTCAATAAAATCGATAAAATGGAAAGGATGATTGCGTCTTATCCAGAGTTTTCTCGTTCCATTTCATTAAATACAGGCTTAAAATATGCGTCCCAAGCCTTTTATAACGGCGATTCGGCATTTTATCGTTTGCCTACAGACATTGAGAAAAACTTTATCCTAGCTTACGCGGCTAACTCTGGAAAAGGGAATGGGAATATGCTTACTAATTTTGTAGATAAGGATAAACAGACTGCTCGAGTAAGTTTTCAAATGGCAGATATAGGCTCGAAAAGATTAGATGCGATATTGCTAGAACTTAAACCTCGCATCGATTCTATTTTAACACCAAAAAGATTTGATGTACAGTTAACCGGTTCGAGTATTATTTTTTCTAAAGGAACAGACTATTTATTAAAACACCTATTTGAAAGTATTGGCCTTGCAATCATATTAATCTCGCTTCTGCGCTTGGCTCAATTTAAAAGTTTGGGCATTATGTTTATTTCTCTTTTACCGAACATCGTGCCTTTAGTTATTACCGCAGGGCTGATGGGATTTTTCAACATCCCCTTAAAACCCTCTACCATTTTGATTTTCACCATCGCCTTTGGCCTAGCATCTGACCAAACCATCTACTTCTTAACGAGATATCAGCAAGAATTAACTTTAACCAATTATAGCGTTACAAAAGTTGTTTCAGATACAATTAGGGAAACTGGCGTAAGCATGACTCACATTGCATTAATTTTGTTCTTTGGCTTTGGAATTTTCACTGCATCTACTTTTGGTGGAACAGTAGTATTGGGCTTATTATTGTCTATAACCTTATTTGTAGCACTAGTTTTCAATTTAACTTTATTACCAGCCTTAATGCTTTGGTTAGATAAAAAGAAAACTCGTAAATTTATTCCAGCAGAAGAAGCTGCTAAAAATGAAGACTTAATTGACCATTAGGTATTTAAACCTATAATGTTTTAAAAACCTTATAGGTTTGTTTCATCTTTTGCAGCAGGTTTTAACTCAACCTCCTCGCCTTCATTATCTACCTTTTTAGCAAAAAGAATTGGATATAGAAAAATTAAAGAGCCCAAGATCAAAAATCCGCCTGAGAAACCCAATACAATATTGCTTCCATCGATATGCTTGCCACTCATAACCTGAGCAACGATAAGCAGAATAATCCCTAAAACTATTGCAATTACCCCTTTTTTCAACCTTAGAACCTTAATCATAACCTTGAGCTTTAGATTTTCTTTCTCTTTAATATGCTCATAATAACAAAGATTAATCCAATAAGTTCTAACAACATGGTAAAAATGAGCACCGCTAC
Source organism: Pedobacter sp. (assembly GCA_004295885.1). Taxonomy (GTDB): domain Bacteria; phylum Bacteroidota; class Bacteroidia; order Sphingobacteriales; family Sphingobacteriaceae; genus Pedobacter. Next base: position 6,596 of record SEDG01000215.1, read on the forward strand.
GGTTAATGTTTCGTTTGTATTTTTAAGCAAAATTGCAACAGGCATCAATACCACTGCAGCCACCATACAAATAAGCCCTATTTTTAGTCGTTTTTCCATAAAACAAATTGACTTCAAAACTACCAAAATTCATTCTAAAACCTTAACTTTGCATCCTTTAATTTTTGAAGATACTTGATTGATGTATAGGGAATTTAAAACTTTAGAACTAGCGAAAATAGGAGAAGAAATACTTAAATTTTGGAAAGAGGAAATGATATTTGAAAAAAGCATTTCAACTCGTTCAAAAGCTAAGCCTTTTACTTTTTATGAAGGTCCGCCTTCTGCAAACGGTATGCCTGGTATTCACCATGTCATGGCCCGTGCTATTAAAGATATTTTTTGCCGTTACAAAACCCTTAAAGGTTATCAAGTTAAACGCAAAGGCGGGTGGGATACGCATGGACTTCCAATCGAGCTTGCTGTTGAAAAAAAATTAGGCATTACCAAAGACGATATCGGCAAGAAAATTTCTGTTGAAGAATATAACTCTGCCTGTAAAGAAGAGGTAATGCGCTATACTGATGTTTGGAACGACCTAACCGAAAAGATGGGTTATTGGGTTGATTTACAAAACCCTTACGTTACTTACCACAATGAATATATCGAAACCCTTTGGTGGATTCTAAAATCGTTCTACGAGAAAGGATATTTATATAAAGGATATACCGTACAACCTTACTCGCCTGCTGCAGGAACCGGCTTAAGTTCTCACGAATTAAACCAACCTGGAACTTACCGAGATGTAAGTGACACGACTATTGTTGCACAGTTTAAAGCAATTAATGAAACTTTACCTGCAGCTTTAAAAGCATTCGGAACGGTTCACTTTTTAGCCTGGACAACCACTCCTTGGACTTTACCAAGTAACACTGCTTTAACAGTAGGCCCAAAAATCGATTATGTTTTAGTTAAAACTTTCAATCAATATACTTTTGAGCCAATCCAAGTAATCTTGGCAAAAGCTTTAGTAGGCAAGCAGTTTGCTGGTAAATACTTCTTAGCAGAGGCTGATGAAGATTTCGCCAACTACAAAAGTGAAGATAAAAAAATCCCTTACCAAATATTAGGGGAATTTGTTGGTGCTGATTTAGTTGGCATTAAATACGAACAATTATTACCTTACGCCTTACCTTACCAAAATCCAGAAAATGCATTTAGAGTAATTGCCGGAGATTTCGTAACTACGGAAGATGGAACTGGTATTGTTCACACCGCCCCTACCTTTGGTGCTGATGATGCTAGAGTTGCTAAATTGGCAACGCCAGAAGTTCCACCAATGTTGGTCTTAGATGACAAAGGTAATGCCGTTCCTTTGGTAGATTTACAAGGAAAATTCATCGCAGCTCTTGGAGGCAACTATGGTGGCAAATACGTTAAAAACGAATATTACGCAGATGGTGATGCTCCAGAAAAATCTGTAGACGTAGAATTAGCCATCCAATTAAAAGAAGAAAACAAAGCCTTTAAGGTAGAAAAATACGTTCACACTTATCCGCACTGCTGGCGCACAGACAAACCAGTTTTATATTATCCATTGGATAGTTGGTTTATCAAAACAACAGCTGTTAAGGAGAAAATGGTGGAATTGAATAAAACCATTAACTGGAAACCTGAAGCAACCGGAACTGGTCGTTTTGGCAACTGGTTAGAGAATCTGGTCGACTGGAATTTATCTCGTTCTCGCTACTGGGGTACACCATTACCAATTTGGCGCACAGCGGATGGCTTGGAAGAAAAATGTATTGGTTCTATTGCAGAGCTGAATGCAGAAATCAAAAAATCAATTGATGCTGGATTTATGCCTGCTGGTTTTGAGCTAAAAGATATGCATCGCCCTTATGTTGATGATGTGATTTTAACATCAGCCAAAGGCGAAAAAATGACCCGCGAACTAGACCTAATCGATGTTTGGTTTGATAGTGGTGCAATGCCTTATGCGCAATGGCACTTCCCTTTTGAGAACAAAGAAGAATTTGAAAATGCTTATCCAGCTGATTTTATTGCCGAGGGCGTTGATCAAACTCGTGGCTGGTTCTTCACTTTACACGCTATCGCGGTGATGTTAAGCGAAAGCAGTGATGAGATTAAAGCCATCAACAAACACGTAAATAACTTAGGTGTTGCTTATAAAAATGTGGTTTCTAACGGATTAGTGTTAGATAAAAACGGCAACAAAATGTCTAAGCGTTTAGGCAATGCTGTAGATCCGTTTAGCACTATTGACACTTATAGCGCTGATGCTACGCGTTGGTACATGATCAGCAACGCATCACCTTGGGATAACTTGAAATTTAACTTAGAAGGATTAGATGAAGTTCGCCGTAAATTTTTCGGAACGCTTTACAACACCTACTCTTTCTTCGCATTATATGCCAATATTGATAAGTTTGAAATTGATTTAGACAACCAAACTCCTGTAGCACAAAGAAGCGAGTTAGACCGTTGGATTTTATCTTTACTGCAAACATTGATTAAAGAAGTTGACGAAAGTTACGAAGCTTACGAACCTACTAAAGCGGCTAGAGCAATTCAAACTTTTGTTGATGAACATTTAAGTAACTGGTACATCCGTT
>SEDG01000941.1 GCA_004295885.1 Pedobacter sp.
CCTTTGGCGTACGCTTTGGCGTCTTTTTCTACATTATATGTAACTAGATTAAACGAAAGAGAATACAGACAGACAATACCCAATAGTATTGCCATAAATTTAATAAAACCTTTACCTTGCATTTTTTGTTATGTAATTATTTTCTATAGTGCTGTTTTTAAACAAGTCGGCAAATCTAACTATTTTTTTAAATAATAGTTACCTTATTGTAATTTTATTAAGGAAGTTTTCTTATTTGCGTTCTAACGTCGAAAAAGTGTAAGCTACGCTATTTTTTTCATCAGCTTCGTGATATTCTTGATAGGTTTCTGACCATTCCTCAGCATTTATTTTTGGGAAAAAAACATCAGCCTCATATTCTTTGTGAACGGTTGTTAAATAAATCGTATTGGTGGATGCGATAGAGTTCTTGTAAATTTCTGCTCCACCTATTATAAATAACTCTTCTTCATTTTCGCAGAGCGATATAGCCTCTTCCAAACTCTTTACAACTTCAACGTTTTCGATTTGTAAATCAGCTTTGCGGGTAATAACAATATTTCTTCTATTGGGTAGTGGTCTTCCAATAGAATCATAAGTCTTGCGCCCCATGATTATAGTGTGACCCGAGGTGATTTCCTTAAAATGTTTCAGGTCTGCTGGTAAATGCCATAACAATTGATTGTCTTTGCCAATGGCGTTGTTTTCTGAGATGGCTACGACGATGGATACATTAGTATTGCGAAGTTCGATAGAATAGTTCATTGGTTCACTTCTTTCGTTCTGCAAGTGCGATATAATAGCGTTTCAAACTCGTAATAAACTTTTACCTATGTACTTTATATAAGCGTTAAGTTTAATATGAATAATTTCTAGCTTTTTAAATAATGTCTCATAGCCAGCAGCAGTTATTAAGCTCCTGTGTTTCATCTTTCTTAAAAATGATTTAGTTTAATAGCAAAAGTTTTTGTTTTCTTTAAAATGAAAACGTCCATATCCTTCGGCGATATTTGCACTTATTGAATCTGCACTTCTACAGACTTGTTTCCCCACCGTGTCTTTAGCAAAATAATCCCATTTGTTTAAAACGTCCCAAACCTCATTGGAAAACTCTTCGGCAAGCATATAAACTTCCAAATCTTCAATTCTATTGTAGCTCATTTCCTTAATGTTTAAATCTTGTTTTGGGATGATTTAAACTTTTTATGTGCCCATGCCCAATGACAAATGACACCAATGAACTAGCTATACTGCTACCGCTCCCTTAATATGTGGATGCGGGTCGTAATTCTCCAGTGTAAAATCTTCAAACTTAAAATCGAAGATGTCTTTTACTTCGGGATTGATGTGCATTTTAGGCAAAGGCTTAGTATCTCTACTTAATTGCAAGTTTGCTTGTTCGATATGGTTGTTATATAAATGTGCATCGCCAAGTGTATGGATGAAATCTCCATATTCGAGGCCGCAAACTTGTGCAACCATCATAGTTAATAAAGCATAAGATGCGATGTTAAAAGGCACGCCTAAAAATATATCCGCACTGCGTTGATACAATTG
>SEDG01000216.1 GCA_004295885.1 Pedobacter sp.
TCGGTCCATAAAAAGGGATAAAAAATTCGCTTTTGGAAACGCGGAGGCAAATATTTCTGCCAGTTTGTTCCGCCAGTTGCGGCAACATCAATAGGGTCTTTTTCTAAATAACGCACAGCGGATTTATAATGAGACAATGGCCACTCTACGTTTACATAAAGGTCTAGTTTTCTTAATTCTTCTGCCAGTTGGCTTACATCTTCTCCTTTTTCTTTTAACTGATGATATAAAGCAGAGAAGTTGGTGTGTTCCCGTTCTTTTGCCAAGGCTAAAAACTGAGCTGCGTATTTTTTAATGAACTGTTTTAAGGTTAAAGTCTGCTTGCCACTTGATAATTCTGTAGCACCAAACTTCCAGTAAATGTGTTCAAATTTTTCTTCGATGGTGTTATTTCTTAGTGCTTCTCGCTGACTTTTATCAACCAGTTGGGTAAAGTCTGTAGCGCTAATTTCTATCATTCTATATTGCCCAGATTGAAATCCACTTGCAGGCAATAAAGACATTCTGAATTTTAAAAATTGCTCTTTTTCCATTCCGTTAACCATTACCTCAAAAGATGTAGTTAAGGCATTGAAATAAGAGTTAATTCTTTTTACACGTGCTGTGAAAAATTGTGCAGTTAATTCCGTGTGCTCTGCAATTTGCCTGCACTCGTGTAAAGCAAGTTTAAAATACAATTCCGTAATCTGATGATACATGATAAAAATCTCTTCATCAGGAAAAGGAGTTTTCGGGCTTTGTAAACTTAGTAAAGTATCTAAATGGATATAATCCCAATAGGTTAAAAAGTCTGCGTATAACAAACCATCTAGGTAAGATGCCATATCTTGACCCATCGCCTCGTACTTTTCTTGAAGCTTGTCTAGTTTGTCTTTTATTTGTGGTGTAAAATCCATGGTTTAATTAAAATTAGTAATAATGAAAATACTGGTCGCAAATAAATGCGACGATAAATTATTTACTAATCAATTAACTTGGTCTGGCTATAATCACGCTAATGAAAGATGCCCATTTCCAAGTCTTAAAATCCATGTTAAATTTCATAGCTAGTGAATAAATAGCTTTGACAACTTTCTTTGCACCATACTAGAAAAGTTGTCAAAGTTTAATGTAAAATTCTCAATTTAATCGCATATAAATTTTTGACAACTTTTTCTCCTACTTGCAATTAAGTTGTCAAAGCTACTAATCAATTATATATTTTTCGATTAATAGTTCTTGGTTTGCCAAATGAAAATCTACGAATTGAGGTTTCTTCCCAAATAATTCCATTACTTCTTTCCTGAATAATTTAGTTTCGGCATCACTTATTAATCCAGCGTACGAGCTACATCTCCAGTTCCTAAAATCGTTAATTAAATTATGTTTTTGAGGATTGGAATGAATATAAAAAATCAGATGTGTCAATTGGCTATAATCTTCAATTAAAACTCTTTTAAATGGTGTTTGAAAGAGTGTGCCAATTCTGTTGTGTTGCTTATTGAAAGACATAGCATAAGATTGGAAAAACAACCTAAACTTCTTACTTACAATTTTATGAACAGGTAAATCGGTTTGTAATTGTTTTAGTTTTATTATTTGCTCTAAATCATCAACGATTCGTATCAAGAAATGAAAATGATTATCAAGTACAATAAGCATACACCTGAACTATATCAGATAAATAAAAATCAAATCTTTTAAGGAAATAGGCATAATTTTCAATGCTTTTGAACATTAGTTGCCTATCTATTGCTCTATTATAGACATGATAAAACTTACCTTCTTCAAACTTTGTATGGTAATGTTCTATTTTGGCCATGGTGTGTTTCAAATTAGCTTTGACAGCTTTCGGTAACAGTTTGCTAGAAAGTTGTCAAAGCTCCTAGCGATTTCTCTAATACAATACCCTAAACTTAATGGTGTTCTCGATCTTCTTTAACGATTTAAATAGAGTTTTATCGTATTCGGCATTAATATCCGTTATGGCGTAACCCAGAGTGGAGTTAGTCATTAAAAATTGGCCAACAATGTTGATATTATGTTTGGCAAATATGGTATTGATTTGCGCCATGATGCCGGGTACGTTCTTGTGAATGTGGATTAAGCGATGTGATTTATCAATGGCTGGTAATTGTAAATTAGGGAAGTTGCTACTCATGTAAGTGGTGCCCTTATTCATGAAATCGATTACCCTTTTTGGGATGAAAGAAGCACTCCTAGGATTGCTTTTTGGATCGTCGAAAACCACAATGCCCATATCCGTACATGTTTGAAAAGAAAGTTTGTTTTTGGCGCTTCCTAAATAACCAATGGTTTTCAGTTTAACAGCACGTTCTAACTTTTCTTGCTCTATTTTTTCGCCATCGGCTAATAAAATCATTCCTACGTCGGCTACATATTTTTCTTCGAACGAAGTTTTATGTCTAATTGAAAATCCATCTTTTTTCAGAAGGGCGATGCTTTCTTTTGGAATATCTCCAACCACCAAACAAAGGATTCTGTTTTTAGGATAAGATATCGCCCTTGGCAAGTTATTTACATATAAAAACTCATCAAAACTTGGGGTAACATGGTCGGCTTTTGAAACGATGCTTTCCCTTGCAATGTTTTCTGTAAAGGCATAGAATTTTTTTATCAACCCACTTTCACGAAGTTGATAATCTGAATAACCATCTCCAATACCATACAATTCGCCTTGCAAACCCATCTGACCAATTAATTTTACTTTTCCACCTTCTTCACTTAGAGGATTTGCGTGGTCGTAATCTATAATTTTTCCATCACCTGTGGTCACAAAAGTGTTGGCGTAAATATTTTCTTTTTTAATGTGATACTGACTTACAACTGGTGTGATGAATTCTTTAAATCCGCCAGAAACTATTAAAACTTCATCAGCGTGTTTTTTGAAGAATGCCGCATTACGAGAAAAGGAGGCTGAAACTTTCTTTTTTAATCGAGTAATCAGTTGCTTTAAATGGTCTTCATTAGCCTCTAATAACTGTACTCTTTTAGCCAAGCTTTCAGAAAATGAAAGTTTTCCTTCCATTGCTAAGTTGGTATAATCTTCAATTTTTTTAAAGATGGCTTCCTTATCAGGATGTTTGTTTAAGGAGATACGGGCCAGTTCATCTAAAGCTTCTACTTGCGTAAATGTGCTGTCAAAATCGATAATATAATAGTTCTGTGGTTCCATTTATTTTTATTTCAAAGCTTTGCAAACTTCAGCTATACTTTGTTTAAGAGGTTTAAATTCAATTCCGATTGCAGTTCTAATTTTCTCATTGCTGTAATAACTCAAATTAAAACTGCTTCGAGCCGCATCTCTGGTTAAAGCTGGAGCTTTTCTGGTAAAAATAGAAGCTAATTTTGCAGCTCTCCAAGCAATGCCCAACATCCAGGGCTTGGCTTCTGTACTTGGTTTTTTAATTCCAAAACCCTCGGCAATTTCGGCAAAAAAATCTTTATAATTTAGGTTGTCAGCAGATAAAGTATATCGCTCTGCGGTAATTTCGCTGTTCATCAAGGCAATCATGCTTTTGGCAACATCTTCAACATCTACAATTCCTGTGGCGCCATCTGTATAAAATTTCAAACCATCTTTTACCAATTTAAAAATTGCACCACTTCCTTCAAAACCTGCATTTTTACCAATAATTACTGCCGGATTTACTATAACCGCGTCTAATCCTTCGGCAATGCCACGCCAAACTTCCATTTCACCTTCATACTTCGAGATGGCATAAGCGTGAACTTTTGAATCATATTCCCAAAAATCTTTCTCGGTAATTTGTGCTCCTTTTTTGGCATTACCCAAGGCAGCAATTGAACTTACATGAACTAATCGAGCATCAAAATCGGCGCAAAGGTTTACAATATTTGAAGTTCCTTCGATGTTTACTTTTAGCAATTTTGCTTTGTCTTTTGGGTCGAAAGAAATAAAAGCTGCACAGTGGTAAACCTGATTTACATTTTCAAAAGCATCAGCTAAGGTTTCGGGTTCGTTAATATCTGCAACAAACCATTCAATTAGCGGATTATCCTTCAATAAAGTTGGAATTTTAGAAGTCTCTCGTTTTAACGCTCTTACATTTAAATTTTGAGCAGTTAATTGATGAATTAATTCTGCACCTAAAAATCCTGTAGCGCCAGTTACCAGTATCATTGTATTTTTTTTAGATAGCTCATTAATATATGCGCCCAAAAATAGATATTTGATGCCAAACATTTATACCGCTTTTATGTCTTTATCAGATTTTTTTTCGCCAATTAACCCAGAAAAGTTCAGTCCTAAGCAGGGATTTTTAACTAGTCAACTTGGGCTAAAGGCAAATTTTTATACCGAACGTTTTCCAGAATTGGAAGATAGAGCGTTTGATATTGCCATTTTTGGGGTAAAGGATGATAGAGGTGCGGTAAATAATAATGGTTGTGCGTTAGGTGCCGACCATTTCAGAGCGCAATTTTATGCCTTAAATGAGGGTGCTTTTAACAGTAAAATAATCGATTTAGGGAATATCATCGCTGGTAAAGAGGTTTCGGATACTTATTTCGCCGTTAAAACTGTTGTAGCAGAGCTGATAAAATTGAATATTTTGCCTGTAATTATTGGCGGCGGACAAGATTTAACTTATGCGCAATACATGGCGTATGAGAGTTTGGAGCAAAAGGTAGATTTGGTAGTTGTTGATTCTAAGTTCGATTTAGATGAAGATAAGGATGAAGGCATTGCAACAACCTCAAATTCGTATTTAAGTAAGATTTTCCTTCATCAACCTAACTTTTTGTTTAACTATAGCAATATCGGTTATCAAAC
>SEDG01000942.1 GCA_004295885.1 Pedobacter sp.
TCTTTGCTCCTTGCTCTTTATTCCTTGCTCTTCATTCCTTGCTCTTATTAAAGCTCGCTGGTCATTCTTCCTAAAAACACCTTTTCTTCCTCGTTTAAAAACGGACTTAGCTTTGCATAAACATTAGCATGGTATTGGTTTAACCAAGAAATGTGCGATTGTTCCAATAATTCTTTTTTAACCAAAGTAGTGTCAATAGGGGCTAAGGTTAAGGATTCGAAAGCATAGAATTCATTGAAATCATTGGTTTGATCTGCTATGGTTAACACCAAGTTTTCGATGCGAATTCCGTGTTTGCCTGGGCGATAGATGCCTGGTTCGATAGAGGTAATCATTCCCAACTCTATAGGTACAGCTGTAGCCGTTGCATTAAACACCTGAGGGCCTTCGTGAACGTTCAAGAAATAGCCTACACCATGTCCGGTTCCGTGACCGTAGTTTAGCGCGTAATCCCACATTGGTCGGCGAGTGATGGCATCAATTTGATAACCACAAGTTCCTTTAGGGAAACGAGTTTTACAACCTTCAATCATCGCTTTTAGCACCAATGTATAGTCTGTTTTTTCTTCCCCGGTATTGTTTCCCATTGGGATAACACGGGTAATGTCTGTGGTACCGTAACGGTACTGACCGCCAGAATCTACTAAAAACAAACCTTCTGCCTCGATGGCAACATTACTTTTTTCTGTTGAACCATAATGAGGCAAGGCACCGTGAGCTTTATAAGCGGCAATGGTGTTAAAACTCTCGCCAATGAAACCATCTTGCGCTGCGCGAAACTTAAAACCACAGGATTGTAGCTTACATCTGCACCACGCATATTAAACAACCAAGCCATATCATCCAATGAAGAAATTAGATGGTACTTTGCATTTTGCTGTTTCATCGCTTTTCTAACAGCGGCTAATTTATCGGAAACTGACTGACCTATGTGTTCATCTGCGATTAAAAATGCAGGTTGAGCAGGTAAGGGAGGTCTGTTTTCCCAAATGGGGCTTAAATAATCTTTGTGTTTGAACTGTATATGTTGGAATGCCAATTGTTTCTGCAATAACTCACCCAAAGCGATGGAAATTAATTTTTCATCGAATGCAATAGTAGAACCAGCCGCTAACGTTTCGCTTAACCATTGTATGTATTCAGGACTGTGCTGCACCTTAAGTTTAACTAACTCAAAGCCGCTTCCTTTTAATTGTTCTTCTGCTTGTTCGAAATATCGAGCATCTGCCCATAAACCAGCAAAGTCCTGAGTAATGACAACAGTACTCACAGAACCAGTAAAACCAGTTACAAATGGTATACACTTATAATGGCTTGGTAGGTATTCACTGATATGAGGATCTGCAGAAGGGATAATGTAGGCAGCAACACCATCGGCTTTCATTTGCTCACGAATGGCGCTTAGTTTTTCAGGATTAGTCATTGGACAAAGGTGAGAAAATTTAAATGCTCGGTCAATAGTGTAGGGGTTCATTTGTAATAATGGGAAATGGGGAATAGGAAATAGGGAATAGGTAATGGGGAAATGGGAAATAGGTTGAAAGCTTATTG
>SEDG01000015.1 GCA_004295885.1 Pedobacter sp.
TGCTAGTGATGTTATACTATTTTCAGCTGCAATACCCAATCAAACAGGCCAAAATCATATTAATGAACAATGGCCATCTTATTGGCAACAAAAATTCTTAACACACGAATATTACCCATTCGACATTTTAAGAGCAAAATTTTGGAATAATAAAAATATTGAATGGTGGTATAAACAAAACATACTGATTTATGCTAAACAAGAGTTCTCCGAAATCTTAGGTCAGTCGACTCCTGAGGTCTTGCCGCTCATTCACCCCGAACTCTTTCAATTAACGCTCGATCAAAAGTTAAGCCTTCAAAGTCAAGTTCAATCACTAGAACTAACGATTCAGGATCGGTTAACGAAACCAAAGTTTTTACCTGCATTAAAAACGCTCGTGAAATCTATATTTAAGTAATTGGAATTCGACATCGGTATTTCGGTAATCATCTGTACATATAATGGAGCAGATCGTATAGAAATGACTTTGAAGCATTTGGCTGAACAGACATTCATCAAACCAATCAGATGGGAAATAATCATTGTAGACAATGGGTCGGGAGATGATGTTAAAGACGTAGCAAAACAATTTTGGCAAGAGCATGGCGCAATTGGTGTTCAGCTGCAAATTACAAATGAAGAAAAAACAGGACTTAGTTTTGCTCGAGAAGCAGGAATAAATGTTTCAAAATACAAATACATCATATTCTGCGATGACGACAACTGGCTCGATAAGAATTATGTCTCTATAGCCTATGATATCATTTCTTCAAACAATGATATTGGAGCATTAGGCGGCCAAAGTACAGCAACATCCACTACATCATTACCTCATTGGTTTGAAAAGTCACAGGCAAATTATGCCGTTGGCATGCAGGGCCTACAGTCTGGTGATATTACATCTAGAAAGTTTTTGTGGGGAAGTAGTATCGTTATTAGAAAGGACTTGTACACAGTCGCCTATAAAAAATTTCCATCATTACTTATAGGACGAAATGGAAAAAATTTGAGCTCGGGCGAGGATTCAGAAATGTGCATTCGTTTTATAATGATGGGTTTTAAATTATATTATTCAGATGAACTCAAATTTCAGCATTTCATTCCTGAAAATCGATTAACTGTTGAATATAACCAAAGGTTAATGATTGGATTTTATGAGGCCTTTGAAATTTTGAAGTTATATAATCTATTCGTCGATTTAATCTCGAAAAGCAGCTCACAACGAGCCTATTTATTGTTTAAATCGGTTTTAAAACTTGTTCTCTTTAAAACGCTGATGGAAATTGAAAAGTTAGCTTGTTTTTTAGCCCTAAGTTTTAATCCACAAAATCTAAATAAAAAATTAATAACAATCAGTCTCCTCTACAAAGAACTAGGCAAAGATAAGATCCGAACTTCTGATGATTGTTAAATTACCATCTAAATAAATATTGGGTCCCATCAATCCATTCTTTTCTATAATAGTACCAACTTACAATTCATGTGAGCTTATAGATAGGTGTATTAATAGTATCCTAGAGCAAGCTTGTAGTGATTATGAAATTTGGTTTATTGATGGTGGCTCAACAGACGGCACAATAGAAAAGATAAATCATAGCCGAGTCAAAAATCCTAACATTCAATACATCTCGGAACCCGATAAAGGGATTTACGATGCTATGAATAAAGGTATTAAACTTAGCAGAGGGGAATGGATTTATTTTTTGGGTAGCGATGACACATTTTATAATGATACTGTACTTTCGAAAGTAAAAGAAACTGCAGAAAAGAGCAGTAGTTTAATTATCTACGGAAACGTTATCATGCGTGGTAAAAATCAATGGAATTTAGATAATGTTGTCTTTAATGGCGAATACAACCTAGAGAAGATGCTGAAAACGAATATGTGCCATCAATCTATTTTTTATAACAAAGTGATATTCGAAAAATATGGAACTTACAATCTTGAATACATCTCAAGCGCTGACCAGGATTTTAACTTGAGATGTTATGCAAATACTACTTTTGAATATCTGGATATAATTGTAGCGAATTTTTTTGTTGGTGGTCACAGCACCCTTGTAGAAGACATTAAATTTAATCAAGATAGAGGAGCTTTATGGTTAAGATATTTTGGGAAACGGATATTTAATAAAAGTTTCTTAAGCGTTAGGCTTTATATCCAAAAAGCAGCATTATCGTTAAGTTCTCCACTTAACTTAATAGAGAGATCGCTCTGTTTAATTGCTTATCTAAAGTTAAAAATTCAATCCATTTTTATATAATAATGTCATTGAATACGCCGCTGCTATTTATTGTTTTCAATCGTCCGGAAATTACACAAACAGTGTTTAATGCTATCAAACAGCACAAACCAAAATCTCTATTTTTTGCAGCTGATGGCCCCCGGCACAACCACCCGGAAGACGCCGACCTTTGCAAAGCAACGAGAGAAATAATTAAACAGGTAGATTGGGAATGCGACGTTAAAACATTATTAAACGAGCATAACTTGGGTTGCGGTTTAGCGCCTGCAACAGCAATAAGTTGGTTTTTTAAACATGTTGAAGCAGGCATAATTTTGGAAGATGATTGTATTCCAAATGCGAGCTTTTTCGATTACTGCGAAAATCTGATTGAAAAATACAGATACACCGAAAAAATTAAAATGATTTGCGGAACCAGTTATCAAGCAACTGCCTTAGAATCACATACCTATTACTTTTCGCAATATCCTCATGTTTGGGGATGGGCTACCTGGAGGCGGGCTTGGGAGGAATTTAGTTTTGATCTTCAACAAGAGAGCGAGGAAGTAATAGCAAAAGTAATCAACAAAACATTCAGGAATCGGCGTGACCGGGAGTTATGGATACGTAATATAAAAATGATCGTAGACGGATTGGACGCCTGGGACTATCAATTTATGTATTGGATGTGGAAAAATGACGGCCTTTGTATCGTTCCTTGGAGAAATTTAATTTCTAATATTGGTTTCGGAGATCAGGCAACACATACACACGATGTAAATTCAGATCAATCAGCCATGGAACAGTTTGAAATTAGCGAGATTAAACATCCTGAAGTTATTAAAATAAATAAACGTGCTGACAGATGGGAGCGAAATAACATTATATTAAGTCGTGATTATCAGTACTTTTTCAACAGAGCTAAATCGGTTTTTCTACGACTTGTTAAAACCTTATTCAAAAAAAATGGCAGATAATATTGTAGTCGTTGTTATTCCAATATATAAAGACTCGCCAAGTAATATCGAAATACTTTCGTTAAAACAATGCCTTACAATTCTAAATAAACATAAAATTAAATTTATAGGACCTAATAAGATAAACCCAAAGGTTTATAAAGAAATTTGCAAGAGTTATATCGTAGATTTTGACATAAGGCTATTTGACGACGCATATTTTTCAGGAATAAATGGATACAATCAGTTAATGTTATCCTCTGATTTTTACAAAGACTTTCTGAACTACAAGTATCTTTTAATTTATCAATTGGACGCTTACGTTTTCAAAGATGAGCTTTTATATTGGTGCAATCAGGGTTATGATTTTATTGGAGCTCCAAACCAGCCTCATAAAAATGAAAGGAATGAATTGCAGTTTCTAAAAAACTACACAAAAATTCTCACAGTTATAAACAAACTGTTAAAGCGAAATATTAAAATAAGTAATGTAGGCAATGGCGGATTTTCATTACGCAAAACCAGGACTTTTTATTTATTACTTAAAATCTTGAAAATTAAGGTAAAGCAATGGGGAGACAACAATGAAGATGGTTTTTTTAAATATTGGGGCAATCTATTAAATCCATTATTTAAGTTACCATCAGATGAAGTTGCATTAAGATTTTCAATTGAAAATAATCCGGAAAAATCTATAAAGAAATTGGGGGGGATATTACCTTTTGGTTGCCACGCATTCGAAAAGTTTGAGCCAGCTATATGGAAAAAGTATATCAACTTTTAAATAGCCTATTAAATTGATGGATATAAAACTACCAAATCTGGATAATTATAGATCAAGTTTTGAAAAAAGCGGAATATCGCTACCCCTTGCTCCAGTTGATTTCAATGTTAATGGGCTTATTGATACTATTCCCAAAGCTCAAAATGCCCAAACAGGGTGGCCATGGGATGAAGAAGTTGATCCCGCAATATATAACAAGGATATCGTATGGCCCAAACTAACCATTGTTACCCCATCTTATAACCAGGCATTATTTTTAGAACAAACAATTAGGTCCGTTTTGCTTCAAAACTATCCAAATTTAGAGTATATTATAATAGATGGTGGAAGTACAGATGGCTCTGTTGAGATTATAAAAAAATATGCTCCTTGGATAAGCTATTGGAGAAGTGAAAAAGATAACGGGCAGGGCAACGCTATTAATTTAGGATTCAGTTTGTCTTCAGGCAATTATCACGCGTGGATTAATAGTGATGATTATTATTTAAAAGATGTTTTTTCTTTTGTTATAAATAAATTCTTAATCAGCAAAACAGACTTTATATATGGCTATGTCTTAAATTTTGAAACCCTGACGAATAGATTTGAACTGATTAGACCCAGATTATTTTCAGATTATTTTATACGAATTCCAACCTTAGGACAACCCTCTTGCTTCTGGAGTGAAAAAATCCATCAACCGATATGGGAAGAGCTCAGTTGTTCTCTTGATTATGAGTTATGGTTAAGAATGTTAAAAGGAAAAAAAAGGATGAGGATTAGAGCGCCACTCTCAGTTGCTAGTATTCATGATGAAGCTAAAACATATGATCCAAAAATGAAGATCGCCTGGGAGAAAGATCATCAATTAATTTGTTCAAAAAGTGCCCACGGGCCAGTTTATAATTGGGATAGAATACAATTATTCAACAGAATTCTCCATAAATTATTTAAGATATTAAATCTTTGATATGAAAATTGTCTTCTGTACTTATGATGATAAATCCGCTATAAATGGAATAAATGTATGGTTGCTTAATTTATTACCTGCTTTAAAAGCAAAAGGATTTAATGTAAGTGTTATCTATTATTCTTGGTCTGCAGAGAATGAATGCTCTACAATACCGTTGCTTAAAGATTTAGGAATAGAGTGTTATAGAATTTCTAGCAAAAGATACCTAGAACAAGAGGTTAAATGGATTTTAAATCAGGTTAAAATTTTACAACCCGATATTTTTGTTGCTAATCATATCTTACAAGCTTGGTATGCTGCTCCATGGATTGAGAAAGCAGGAATTCCAACAATAGGAGTAATTCATAATGACGATATTGAATATAACTTACTTATTGACTCTTTTTTAGGGAATAAACATACTGGAATGACTGCTTGTGTAGCTGTTTCCGCTAAGCTCTATAAAAATTTGCTTAGTAATTGTGTTAACTTAAACATTAAACAAATTCCATGCGGGACACCTGTTTTTGCAGAGAAAGCTTTTTTAAATAGAGGAACATCATTTAACATTTTTTATGTTGGCAGACTCGCTAATAAGCAAAAAAATATAAGCTTAGTATCAGCCACTCTTGTACAGACCATAGAAAAAATTATAAATGTAGAGGCTTTCATTTATGGATCTGGACCAGATTATAACGATGTAATTGAAATAATTAATA
Source organism: Pedobacter sp. (assembly GCA_004295885.1). GTDB lineage: Bacteria > Bacteroidota > Bacteroidia > Sphingobacteriales > Sphingobacteriaceae > Pedobacter. The sequence goes on from SEDG01000015.1 coordinate 5,598, forward strand.
GGTCTACTCAGCCAAATCAAATTAAGCTTAAAGGAATTGTTAATAATGATGTAATACGTAAAGATATTTTAAATGCACATGCTATTATTTTAATGTCTGATTACGAAGGATTACCTGTTGCTATAATGGAAGCTATGGCCGCGGGCGTAGTTCCTATATGCAAGGAGACAGAAAGTGGGCTATCAGAACTTGTCATTGATAATCATACCGGATTGTTTATTAAAAATTCATCAGATTTTATCCATAAAATAGAATATTTACAAAATAATCCTCAAGAATGGGAACGGCTTTCAACGAATGCGAAACTACACATTGAAAGAAATTTTGGTTTACCAAAAGTTGTTGAAGATTGGATTCGCTTATTTGAAGAAATAAAGTCAAAAAATAAGTTAGAATTACAAATTCCTAGAAAAATAAGGCTTCCCAAAAATGAAATTAATAGCATTTTAGGTGAACATAGAGAGCCAAGTCTAATAAAAAAAATGAAATCTAAATTGATTTCCATTTATAAAAATGCATAGTTCTTATAAGTTTTCACTTTTAGTTCCATGTTATAATGCAGAAAATTATATTGATAATTTTATCAAAAATATTAATGGATTAGATAAATCTTTTGATGAAATATTGTTTTATGATGATGCGAGTACGGATAACTCTTATCAATTACTTACATCTAGAGGTTATAAAGTAATAAGAGGAACTGAGAACAAAGGAGCAGGGCATGCACGCAATAAACTTATAGAATATTGCTCATGTGAATGGGTTCATTTCCATGATATTGATGATGGCTTAAAACCTAATTATTTGACAAAAGTTGCTTCAATTATTGAGAGAAATAAAAATGTGGATGTTGTCTTATGCAATGTTGATTGGTATGATGCAAGATCTAAAGAACTGTTGTTAAACTGGAAATATTCTAATAGTGAAATAAACTTAAACTCTTTAAAGTATACTATAGCTAACCCAATTGGAGGGATAAACGGGCTGTATAGAAAAAGTAAGGTAATAGAAATTAACGGATTTAACACGCACATTAGAATTTGGGAAGATTCAGATTTCCATGTTAGATTAGCCAGTTCAAAAGCTGCTTTTTATATAATTGAAGAAGTTTTGAGTTATTCGTTAAGATATCAGAATTCAGCTAGTGCAGATCAAAGCAATGCTTGGCTAATTCGGTTACGACTATTACAAGAATATTCAAATACTTATTTTGACCCTAAGATTTTATTGGAAATTGGTATACAATCGCAAGTTGCCGCTAGTGCTTTAATCTTACAAAATCAGATTAATGCAGCAAAAAAAGCATTTCAATTGAGTGAAAAATGTGGGTTGCCAATTCCATTCAGTACTTCTAAAATCTGGACGCTTTTAAAATTACTCTTCCCGGCATCTGTACGAATCAAGTTGCGCCTATTTCAATTACAATATGCTTTTAATAAAAAATAGTGCAAAACTAATAGCCAAATAAAGTTTAATGCTTTTCAAAAAACTAATAGTAAGATTTTTTACAAATAATCCTTATCGAGTCCAAAGGTTTGAAAAAATTTATAATGAACCTGTTGGAAATCCTATTGAAAAGATTGAATCATTAACAGCAACATTAAAAAGAGAAGAAGGAGAAATATTAATCTATTCGAGCACTCCTATTTCCAATAACAAAAGAGTTAATCATAGATTTATTAATGAAGATTTAAGATTCGTTTCAAAGGGAATTTTTAAAACGCCTGAAAGAATAGTATTTAGCATTTCAAATGGATGCATAATTGGGCAGTTAGGGCTTGTGTACGATATAAAAAAAAGGTCTTTTATTGATGAGTCTGCCAAAGACTGGAGTCAAAATTTAAAAATAACTGCCCTTGTTAATGCTTTTAAATTACCTGAAAGAAAAAATTTAAAAGGCATTACCATTTCTTTTCTTACCAATGGAGCAGATGGAGGATTTTATCATTTTCTTTTTGAATCCCTTGTTAAAATAGAAATGTATGAGGATATTATAGGACAAGCTGATCAAATACTTTTTAATGGACCATCAACAGAATGGAAGCTTAAATGGCTATTTAAAACTGGGATAGATGTTTCTAAAATTATTTGGGTGGAAAATACCTCACACTATAAGTGCGATCAGTTAATATTTACAAATCGATTAATCGGAGATCAACAAATCAATCAGTGGTGTATCACTGTCCTAAAGAAGCTATTTAAACTTAATCAAGTTGTTAAACCAGATCTCAAATCTCCGAGAATTATTTGGATCAGTAGAAAAGGACTAGGTAACAGAGAAATTCTTTGGGAGCATGAAATTGTAACTAGGTTTCCAAATATTGAAATGATAGATTTGACATTACTAAGTGTTGATCAAACAATTACTGTTATGCAAAGTGCAACACATATTTTAGCAGGCCATGGTGCTGGATTAAGTAACATCTACTTATGTGCACCAAACACCAAGATTTTGGAAGTTTATCCCATTGACTCCTATTTTCAGCCCTGTTACCAAAGGCTGGCTGAAGTTTGCAATCTTAAATATGAGCTGGTATACATCAATTTTAATAACCACAATGATCCAGAAACCGGAATCAACGCAATACTTTCTGCAATAAACAAGAAATTATGTTAAATATCATCTCCAAACTTTACATTTTTGTACTACGATTATTTGGAATTAAGATTGGCAAAAAAGTTAGGATTTGGCCTTTAGCATTTTTTTCTAAAGGGCAAAAAAAAGGCATAACAGGTATAATTGAAATAGGCAGTAGATGTGAAATATCTCAAGGTGTTGTACTAAAAAGCTATGGGGGAGAAATCAAAATTAATGAAAATACATTTTTAGGAGAATATAGCATTCTTTATGGGCATGGGGGTATCGAAGTGGGTTCAAATACTTTAATCGCAATGCATACTTGTATTGTTAGTTCAAACCATAGCATACCTAATCAAAATAAACTAATACGTGATCAAAACGATTTATTGTTGCCTGTAAAGATTGGTAATGACGTTTGGATTGGAGCTGGGGTAAAAATTTTAGGAGGTGTTAATATTGGAGATGGGTGTATTGTTGGAGCTGGTGCTGTAGTTTCAAATGATTTACCTTCTTTTTCAATTGCGCTTGGCGTTCCGGCAAAAGTAGTACGTTATAGAAATGAATAATTATATATCGGTAATTCTCCCAACTCATAATCCAAATGAGGGAAGACTTGATCAAACTTTACTTGGTTTAAAAAATCAGACTTTACTATTTCAATACTGGGAACTCATCATAATTGATAATAATTCGAGTAATATTATTGACATCGATTTAAGTTGGCACCCAAATGCAAAAATAACAAGAGAAGAAAATACTGGATTAACTTATGCAAGATTAAAAGGATTCAAAGAAGCATCAGGTAGCATCATTATAATGGTAGATGATGACAACATTTTACAAGCTGATTATCTTGAACGAACTTTGTTCTTTTTTACGCAATATTCAAAACTGGGCGCTATGGGTGGTAAATCATTTCCAATTTTTGAAGCAGCTCCTCCAAAATGGTTAGACAATTTCTATGGAAATCTTGCTTTAAGGAATTTGGGAGATGATACTATAATCGATGTATGGATGGACAAATATCCAGAGAGCGCTCCCATTGGAGCAGGAATGGCGATTAGAAAAGAAGCGCTTAAAAGCTATATTAAGAAAATAAGTTCTGAAAAAGATATTATTCATGATAGAAAAGGTAATTCTTTAAGTTCTGGAGGTGATAATGACATAGTCCTAGAACTACTTAAAGAAGGGTGGCAAATTGGCTATTTTCCAGAATTAATTCTTAATCATATTATTCCAAAAGAGCGAACTGAAGCAAAATATCTGGCCAGGCTTATAAATAATTCTAATAAATCATGGATAGAGCTTTTAGATAACCATGGTATTAACCCATGGAATAAAATTCCTAAATGGACAGTTCCATTTAGAAAATTTAAATCGTGGTTTACCTATTCTGCATGGAAAAACCCTGTAAATTATATTAAATGGCAAGGAGCTTGCGGCACATTTGATGGTTTAGCCAAATGATTCAACGAGTAATCGATTTAATTTATAGATACCCAAAATCTTATCTAAAAAGGATAAACAGTTTTGGTGGATTGTTAGCTTACAGAAAAATGTTACACGGTGAAAAGGAAATGATTGTATCTGCATTTAGATTAAAACCAATTACTTCTTTTGATAACGGACTTCCTGTCTATTTTTTAACAGGAAAGAAATATATTCATCAAACTATATTTTGTATTCATTCTTTAAAGAAAGTATCAAAAGAAAAATTTAGCTTCACATTAGTTGATGATGGCAGCTTTGATAAGGACATAATTGAAAAAATCAACGCTATTATAATAAATTGTAAAATTATAACGACCGAACAAATAGAAGAAAATGTTGAAGAAATTCTTCCCAAAACCACCTTTCCAACAATACATAAAAAAAGAGCAGAATATGCACACATCAAAAAATTAACAGATATCCACACCTTACCCCATACCAGAGATTTTAAATTAGTATTAGACTCAGACATGCTTTTTTGGAAAGAGCCAAAAGAAATAATAGAATGGCTTAAAGAACCCAATAAGCCTATTCATATGATAGACTGTGTAGAAGCTTATGGTTATACTATAGAATTAATGCAAAAACTTACTAAGTCAACGATAAAAGAAAAAATAAATGTTGGTGCTCTAGGTTTAAACTCCTCGAACATTAATTGGATAGCGTTGGAAGAATGGATTAGCCAGATGGAACTGGAAGAAGGAACAAGCTATTTCCTTGAACAGGCTCTATCTGCTATGTTAATTGGGAATAGAAATTCTATCACATTAAGTGAAACTGATTATATAGTAAATCCAAATAAACAAGATACCAATGGTTTAGCTGGAGTTTTACATCACTATGTAGACCTTTCTAAGGCATTTTATTACCAAACAGCATGGAAAAAACTATAACTGACATTCATTATTTTTGGCATGGGAAGTCTATAACGAAAATGGAATTGCTTACATTTTATTCTGCTTGGCAAAATCAGCATCAGCCTGTATTGTGGACCTATGAAGAGAAGATTGAAAATTTGCCAGAATTTGTGAAATTAAAATCAGCAGCTGAAATAGTGGATAAAGAGGCATTTGAATATTATCTGAGAGAGCTTAAATTACCTATTGCAAGCATTAGTGACATTATTCGTTATGAAATTTTACTAAAGTTTGGCGGCATATATTCTGACACGGATATTGTTCTCTTAAAAAATTTAAATGAAATAAAGAGACCAGAATATTTCTGCTCAACATACGAGTACAATTATGGAGAGCTTGCAAGTAATTGTTTAATGAAATTAGAAAAATCTTCAAAAATTGCCCAATATTTGTCACACGAATGCGCCATAAGAATTAATGAAATAAAGAATAATCAGCATGAGAATTTTGATTATTGTTATTTAGGACCTTTTTTAGTGCAAAAATGTGCTAAAGAAATGGAAATTGCAGTTTTGCCTTTTGATTATATTAATCCTATTTCATGGAGATGGACACATAAAATGATTGCTTATAAAAAGCTTGATTATAACTTTCTTATCAAATCCTTTCTTAGAAAGTTGCTTGGAAAAAATGTAAGTGGGTATCAGATTACAAAGAATACCTTGGCCATACATTTATCAAATGAGACTTGGAAACAAAATTCATTAAATAAAAACGAAAACTACCATAGCTTTAGCATATACGAAAAATTAAAAAAAAGATACTTGAAGGATGAGTAATGCAATGGTTTCGATTTGTATGCCAGCCTATAATGCGGGTAAATATATTGCTGAAGCAATCAATTCAGTTCTTTCTCAATCCTATGAACGGCTAGAGTTAATAGTTGTTAATGATGGATCCACTGATAATACAGCAGAAATCTTGCACCAAGTAAGAGACAAAAGAGTAAAAATTTTTCACCAAAGTAATAAAGGGCAAAGTTCAGCTGCAAACACAGCTTTTGAGCTTTCTAGTGGTAGTTTAATTAAATTTATGGATGCTGATGACATCATATCTTTATCTTTTATCGAAAACCAAGTAAAATGTATTAGTGGACGTAAAGACGCAATAGTTTCTGCAAGTTGGGGTAGATTTTATAATAATGATTTGTCGACCTTTAAACTGAATCCAGAAACGGTATGGAAAAACATGGAGAGTACCGATTGGCTTACTGAATCTTGGCGATATGGAAATTCTATGATGCAATGTGCATTATGGCTTATTCCTAGACAGATATTAGATAAATCTGGATTATGGGATAAAGATTTAAATTTAATTAATGACTTTGATTTTTTTTCGCGTGTAATTTTAAATAGTAGTGAAGTTCTTTTTGAAAAAGAGGCTATTTTATTCTACAGATCTGGTATCAGTGGAAGCTTATCAGATAGTAAATCAGAAACAGCTATTCGTTCTGCTTTTAAATCTATTGAAAAAGCAACGAGGTCCTTATTAAGCTATAGAGAAGATAAAGACACTTTACTAGCTTGCGCAAATACATGGCAACAATTTGCCTATACACTATATCCAAAACATAAAAACTTACTAAAGGCTGTTGAATATAAAATTTGCGAACTTGGTGGTTCAGATATTGGCTTTAAAGCTGGAAAACTAGGTGATTTATTTATAAAGATATTCAATTGGAAGACTTTTCTACTTATTCAATCTATAATTAAAAATTGATAGAGCAGAGCATTAGAATATTTGTTGTTACTTTTCGAAGGCCACATTTGCTTAAACGTGCTTTGTGTTCAATAGTTTCTCAAACAAATAGCTTATGGGTAGTAGAAGTTTTAAACGATGACCCAAATGATATTAGTGTCAAAAATTTAATAGAAAGTTTTGGAGATCCAAGAATAAAAATCACTTCAGAGGTTGAAAAAAGAGGTGGGACAGGAAATTTTAATTATGCATTTAACCATAAAATTGATGAGGAATACGCCTGCATATTAGAAGATGATAATTGGTATGAGCCAACCTTTTTAGAGGAGATGCTACATCATATGAAAGCAAATCCGAGTATTAGACTAGCTGTTGCAAATGAGAAAATTTGGTATGAAGAACTAAACGGTTTATGGACTTATAGCAATCAAACAATTTGGCCAGTTACTGAAGAAAACAAGTTATTTGAATTTGTTGCCGAAGAAAAATGTGGTGATGCAAAAATATGTAATAGTTCTATGTTCTGGAAAACAGAAAATAGTTTATGGCTTACTCCTGCAGATATTCCAATAGATGTAACGGAACATTTTAGAGAAAGGTCCATACCTCATCCAATATTATTGGTCACAAAACCACTTGTTAATTTTTCAGTAACATTGGCAACTTACAGAAAAAGCAACAACGATTGGTCGGTATATCAGGCAATTTTAATTGCTTCAGTATTTGAAAAAATTGATGATAATGAAAAAATTGAATTGGCTCAGGCACTTTGGAAGAAAGCTAGACGAACAAACAAACTTAATTCGACTAGTTTAATGAATGCATCTTTAGTAAGTTTCTCTTCATCGATACTTTTTAAGTTATCGAGTTTTAAGGAAAAGCTTCGCTTTCTTTTAACCATATTAAAAAGGCCATACCTATTTTATAATTGTAGTAGAGCTAAAACAAATAAAAAGGAAGCATGGGAGTTTCTATTGTCAAATTGGAACATAGACAATAATAGTTTCAAAATCATAAACACAACGAAAATCAATAGCTAATGCACAAAATTACCCTACAGATTTCACTTGCCCCATCTGATTTTAGGCATGCTATACATTTATTACCACATCAATTGAAGGTTTTAGCTAACCAAGTAGATGAGGTACTTTTAACTTATGATACTCATAAAAGTAAAGGGCATTTTTCGCAAAATTGGGAGGAGAATAATGAAAAAATGTGGGTCTTTCTTAAATCCTTTGACAACAATCCAAAAGTAAAGATTGTTAAAATAGATTATAGCAAAAAGATCAATCAAAAAATTGCACAAGCTTACTTTCGTCGTCAAAATATTCCGGCTAAAGATTGGCGTGGTGGTCCCTTTTACACATACTTTTACGGCATTTATGAAGCTAAAAACGATTATGTCCTTCATATAGATTCAGATATATTTTTTGGGGGGTTAAGTCAAACTTGGATTAAAGAAGCTGTTGATCTTTATGAAAGTGATTTCCAGATTCTGTTTATAAGCCCCTTAGCAGGACCTCCTAAAGCAGATGGCACACTTATCAACCAAGATTACAAGAACTACAAAGAATTGCCATTTTATTTTAAGTTTACCGGAATGAGTACCCGTATTTTTATGGTTGATAAAAAAAGGTTAACAAAGTATCCAATTAATAATATTAGAACATTTAAATTGGGAGAATTAACCAGAGCTCTCTTTCATAAAAACCCAGCGTTTGTCTTACCAGAAGAATTGATGTCAAAATGCATACAACTTCATCACTTAATCCGTGTGGATTTTAAAGGCAGTGGTCTTGGGTTATGGTCCTTGCATCCACCATATAGAACGACTCAATTTTATATTGACCTACCTGAAATTATAAAAAGGGTAGAATTAAATGATGTGCCCGAATCGCAAAAAGGATTTTATGACATTGTAGATGAATTTGTAGATTGGACAGAAGCGAAATTAAAATTTAAAATGTGAAAAGGATTTTATTGGTTTCTCCTTTTCCCCCTTCGCAAAACCCAAGGTTAGTAAAGGAATATACAGCTCTAAAAAGTGCTGGTTATGAGGTAAAAGTCATTTATGCAGAGCGAGATAAATGGGCTTCGAGGCAAAATGCAGACTTTGGATCTGATTTCATATTAGTTGGTGGTAAAATAGGTTCATTTTTTCATTTATTTACCCGAGTAGCTTACAAGATTAGTAAACGTTTTTTACCATATGCTTGTAATTATCATAGAGCCTCGATGCTATTGCTTGCTAAAGCGATACGAACCAAAGCAGATCTTTACATAGGCCATGATTTAACCTCTCTGCCAATTGTGGCTAAAGCCGCTCAAAAAAACAACAGTAAATCTGGTTTCGATGCTGAAGATTTTCATAGAAATGAAGTAAGCGATGATAAAAACTCATTTTTCTATAAAGCAGCGGTAAGTTTAGAAAATAAGTACATACCGTTGATTAGTTACTTGACCACAGCAAGTCCGTTAATTTCGGCAACATATAATTCACTTTATCCAGGTTGCAATGCTCAAACAATAAATAATGTATTTTCAATAAAACACATAGCAGAGACAAATCCACTACAAAAAGATAACCCAACAAGGTTATTTTGGTTTTCCCAAACCATAGGTAGAGACAGAGGAATTGAGATAGTAATTGAAGCAATGTCTTTACTTGCTAATTCCAGCATAACATTAACTTTATTGGGAATGATTAGTAGAGAAGATAAATTTTATCTCCAAGAACTTGCTTTAAATAAAAAAATTAATGCAACACAGCTTTTATTTTTAGAGCCTGTTAAACCTGAAGAAGTTTTTGATATTGCAAAGAGACACCACATTGGGCTTGCGCTGGAACTTGATATACCCTACAATCGCAATATTTGCTTAACAAATAAAATATTTACTTATCTAACTGCTGGCTTAGCTATAGTCGCAACAAAAACTCAAGCACAAGAACAATTTATGATCGAAAACCCAGAGATTGGGCAAACATTTGCAATTAATGATAAATATGCCCTAAGGGAAATTCTAAATACATATTTAAACGACGCTGAGCTATTAAATATGCACAAAACAAAAGCTCGGGATTTGGCATTGCTGAAATTCAACTGGGATATGGAGGCAAAAAAACTCTTGGCTATCATTGCCACACATATTTGATGACAAAGAAGAATCAAAACTTAGAAGTTGTGAGAGGTTTGGCTGCGTTTCAAGTGTTATTATGCCATTTTTTTGGTAAAATTCCTTATTTTTCAAAGTTTAAAGGTCCCTTATTAGGCCTTATTAGTAACTGGGGTACTGAAGCAGTTATTGTTTTTTTTGTCCTTTCCGGAATTGTTATTCATTCGTCTTTTGAGAAAACCCCAAAAAAGCCACTTTATTTCCTCAAAGATAGACTAATAAGAATTCACCCTATTTTAATCATTACGGTTATCTTAAGTTTATTTTGTGAGCAATATGTTTTTGGCAAGCTTCCGGCAAACACAACGATCATCGGTAATTTGATTCCTGTTAGTACGTTACAAGGCGCTCTGACGCCTGTACTCTGGAACTCTAATCCTGTAATTTGGAGTTTGAGCTTTGAGCTTTTTTTTTATTTTATATTCGCCTTTTTCATAATCCCGTTTAAATCAACAGAAAAAGGTGTAAAAATTTGGCTTTCTTTGGGGATAATCGGATTAATTCTCACAATTTTTGGTATAAATCCCACCAATCAATTATGTCGTTATGCCCTATTGATGTTCAGCTATTCTCCTATATGGCTAATAGGATATTTTATTTGGGGGCAAAAAGATAATATATATATTTCTTTTCAACTTTCTATCTTCTCTTTACTCCTATTACCATTAATTTCAAGACTTCATATTTTAAACGATTATTATGATCCGGTGAGGTATACCGTCTTTGCATTAACACTCATTCCCATATTTATTTTATTACTTAAGCCAATTCGCTTAACATCAATACCAGAAAAAAAATCTTACAAAATTTTTAGCGCATATCTGATGCTGTACATATTAGCATCTATTTTAATAATTTTTGACGATAGTTATCCTGTCCTGAGTAAGATTCTCTATATAGCGTTACCACTATGCGCCATGCTCACTTTCTTCAAGTCAATCGAGGTTTTTATCTTTTCTATTTATCATATTTCGATAAAGCCAGTATTTTCCTACATCGGTTCGATTTCATATGGACTTTATTTAATCCATTATCCATTAATTGTAATTATATTTTCACCATTGATTAATATCCCTATAATCTATAAAATTCCACTTTTTTTAATACTTGTCTTTTTTGTAGCTGTTATTCTAGAGAAATTTATTCAAAAAAAAATCAACATTTTACTTAAATAAATTTGAAAAAAGTCTTAATCATCTCGCCTTACTTTCCTCCTTCCAACGCTGCTGATATGCATCGCATAAGAATGAGTTTGCCTTTCTTTGAAGATTTTGGCTGGGAAGCAGAAATAGTTTGCGTCGCAGAAAGGTACACTGATGCCGTATTTGATCATCTTTTAACAGAGTCGATTCCATCAACTATTAGGGTTCACCGTGTTAAAGCACTCCATAAAAAATGGACCAGCAAATTCGGTTTAGGCAGTCTTGCGTTACGTTCATTGCCCTATTATAAAAGCTATGTAAATAAGCTATTAAAAACCCAACATTTTGATCTGATATACTTTTCGACCACTCAATTTCCAGTTTGCATTTTAGGGAACTATTGGAAGAAAAAGTTTAACGTTCCTTATGTAATTGATATGCAGGATCCTTGGTTTAGTGATTATTATCAAGATAAACCAAAACATCAACGACCTAAAAAGTATTGGTTCTCTTATAGGTTAGATAAATACTTAGAACCGTTTGCAATGAAAAATGTAGATGGGCTAATTGCTGTTTCAAAAGCATATATCGATGATTTAAAATCAAGGTATAAAAATCTTGAAAAAATTCCAACAGCAGTAATAACTTTTGGCGGTTTTCTAAAAGACTTAGAAATTGCGGCAGCACATCAACAACATTTCGAACTGGCATTTGATAAAAATCCAAACCTAAAACATCTTGTTTATGTAGGTCGTGGAGGTTATGATATGCGAACTGCTGTTTATCTACTTTTTTCTACCTTTAAAAAAGGTTTGGAAAATTTTCCTGATTTGTTTAGTCAATTAAGGTTCCATTTTATAGGTACAAGTTATGCTCCATTAGGTCAAGGAATTCGGACACTATATGCTGTCGCAAAAGAAATTGGAGTAGAAGATTATGTATTTGAACAAAGCGATCGAATTTCTTTTTATGAGAGCCTTTACAATTTACAATCTGCCGATGCCCTCATCATTCCTGGCCATGAGCAAGCAGCTTACACAGCCTCAAAAATATACCCTTACATTTTATGTAAAAAGCCAATTCTTGCCATTTTTAATAGGGAAAGCAATGCCGCACAAACTTTAGAAAATTGCAAGGCTGGTACTGTAGCCAACATTAATAATGCCGAAGAGGCTGAAGATACAATATATAGTTTTTTAGAAGGCTTCGCTACAAATAAGTTACCTCCAGTTGATACTAATTGGGAAGAGTTTGAGCAATTTATGGCAAAACCCAAAACTGAAAAGCAATGTAAATTATTTAATTCCGTTGTTGTATGAACGACGCTATAAAAAGAACTTTTCGTTTTATAAATCAACATCAGCTGGCTAAAAGGCATTTATTTACAGCTTATTACCGGTTTTTTTTTTGGCAATTACGAAGCAGGCTAAATCGGAATCTTCAAGCAGTTAAATTTATAGGACCAATATCTTTTCTAGCAAAAACAGGACTGACAGGCATAACTGGTAATATCTATACGGGTTTGCATGAATTTGAAGATATGTCTTTCTTGTTGCATTTTTTGAGACCGGATGATGTATTTTTTGATGTGGGGGCTAATGTTGGCTCATATACTTTATTAGCTTCCGGAATTTGCAAAGCGAAATCAATAACATTTGAGCCAATTCCAAGTACTCATTCTATTTTAAAACAAAATGTTGAATTGAATAATTTAAATGCTCTAGTAAAAACTGAAAATAAAGGGGTTGGTAGTAAAAATGAACTGCTCCATTTTACAGATACAGAAGATACTACCAACCATATCGTGTTGGATCACGAAGAAAGACAAAATATTATTAAAGTGCCCATAGTAACGCTTGATAGCTATTGTATAATAAAAAAACCTGCCTTGATTAAAATAGATGTTGAAGGTTTTGAAACAGAGGTTTTAAATGGAGCTACAGCTATATTAAACGACAATACATTAAAAGCAATTATCATTGAATTAAATGGTAGCGGTGGTAGATATGAGTATGATGAACTTCAAATTCATCAGAAATTAGTAGATTATGGTTTCAAGCCTTACCAATACTTTCCTTTTGAAAGAAGACTTAAAGAAATAGCTAGTTTTGGCTCCTATAACACCATCTACATAAGAGATATTATAAGCGTTGAAAAGAGAGTAAAAAGTTCTAAGACATTTAAAGTATTTAATGAAAATATTTAAATGAAATCTTTGGCAATCATCATCAGTCACCCCATACAGTATTATGTACCTTTATTTAAACTATTAGCTCAACACTATAATCTAAAGGTATTTTATACTTGGGGAGAGGAAGGTTCAAATGCAAAATATGATCCAGGATTTAAAAAGCCCGTTGCCTGGGATATCCCCTTATTAGAGGGTTATACTTATGAATTTTTAACAAACGCAGCTAAGGATGCAGGTTCTCATCATTTTAATGGAATAGTAAATCCAGATCTAATTGAAAAAGTTAAAGCATTCCAGCCCGATGCTATTTTAGTCTATGGCTGGGCCTATAAAAGTCACCTAAAGTTACTACGGCATTTCAAAGGCAAAATACCGATTTGGTTTAGGGGAGATTCTACTTTACTTGATGAAAAAAAAGGAATCAAGCAAATTTTACGTACACTGTTTTTGAAAAGAGTATATAGAAATGTGGATAAGGCCTTGCACGTAGGAAGTGAAAGTAAAAAATACTTTAGAAAATTTGGGATAAAGGAAAAAGATTTAATTTTTGTGCCTCATGCTGTAGATAATGAAAGATTTGCTGTAGATAGAAGTAAGGAAGCACAACAGATAAGAGCGTCATTGAATATTAAGCATAATGATATTTTGGTTTTATTTGCTGGGAAACTAGAGCATAAAAAAAATCCAATGTTGTTGCTGGAAGCTTTTATTGAGCTTGATTTACTAAATGTACATTTATTGTTTGTGGGAAGTGGAGAGCTGGAAGAGAGTATTAAGTTTAGGGTATTAAGTCTAGGGTCTAAAGTCCAGAGTACTGAGTCTTTTCTTTGGCACAACAAATCACTAAAAGAGAGGATTCATTTTATGGATTTTCAAAATCAAACACAGATGCCTGCGGTTTATCAGGCTTGTGATTTATTTTGTTTGCCTTCTCAAGGGCCAGGTGAGACATGGGGTTTAGCTGTAAATGAAGCTATGGCTTGTGGGAAAGCCGTGTTGGTATCTGATAAAGTGGG
>SEDG01000943.1 GCA_004295885.1 Pedobacter sp.
TATAAAGAATCTGATGTAGACTTTGAAGCTAGGTGGTTTTTGATATTAACTGTTTTGCAAAAAGAAAAGTTAATGGCTATTACAGAAATTGCGGATTCACTTCAATTAAGCCATCCTGCGATTATTCAGTTGGTGCAAGAATTAACACAAAAAAACCTAATTAAAGCCACATTAGATAGTAAAGACGGAAGGAAAAGAATGGTTTCCTTAACGCTAACTGGGAAAAAGACACTGGCCAAAATTGAACCCATACTATCTTCAATTAAGGAAGAAAACAAAAAATGGATAGAAGGTAGCAGCGCTAACATACTGAGAATATTGGCAGAATTAGAGCAAGCCCTCAATGAGCAGAGCATGTATAATCGCATTAAACTCAATATGCTGCAAAAAAAACCTGAAGCATAAAAAAGCCCCGTTTGAAATGCAAACAGGGCTTTATGTTTTATATAGTTTTTAGTGACCAGAATGACCGTCAGCTCCATGAGCGTGACCGTGACTTAACTCATCAGCAGTTGCTTCACGAACAGCTAAAACCTTACCAGCAAAGATTAAGTTTTTACCAGCCATTGGGTGGTTTAAATCTACAGAAATAATGTCTTCGTGTACACCAGTTACACCAGCACGGAATTGATTGCCTTGGTTGTCTTGTAAAGGAATAACATCGCCAACTTTAGGCAACTCACCAGCCTCTTTAAACATATCAATTGGCAAGTCTACATGAGCAGTTGCATCAATTTCTCCGTAACCATCTGCAGGTGAAAGTTCAAAACTATACTCATCACCAGCTTTTAAACCAGCTAAATGTTCTTCAAATTTAGGCAACATCATACCTACGCCATATAAGAACACTAATGGCTGTTCTTCGTTTGCTTTTTCAACAAAAACTTGCTGACCTTCTGGAGTAGTAGTGTGTAGTTCATAAGTTATAGACACTACTGTGTTCGCATTAATATTCATTCTTATTTGTTTTTATAAAGGTTAACAAAAACCGTGATTAATTGTTGCAAAAAAATGTTTTTAGTTTGAACAACTATAAACTGTTTTTGGCTAATGGAGACACAAACCGAGGATTTGATTTCGTCATACTCAGCCTCACTGGGCTTTTAAATATCTTATTTGCTTCCTTAATCTTCGTTCTTTGATGTATTACGATTCCACCTTGATGGGAATGACACCCTCAACTTGCTTATCTCCTATTTTTAATCTGCTCATCAATAAATTCTTCTCTAATTTGCGCCAATTCCTTTTGCTTTTCAGCGATTTTAGCTACTGCAAGATGTTTTTCTGCTTTGTCTCTAATGGCAGAATAAGCTTTTTTAAGCTTAGCTATTTCTTTAACCAATGATTTTCTTTTTGCGATAATACCTTCTTCTTTTTCTAACATCTCGCAAGCTACCTAAATTCGATTAAAGCCCTCTTATGTTCTTCACTGCTTCGGCAACAGTAGCTACTGGCAATTGGCAAGTTTTATTTTTACAGACATAGATTTTTGTTTCCGCACTTTCTTTATCTTTTAATAACGGAAGTTCACTTTTCTCCCCACCCAAAACAATTTTATTAGGAATGTAATTGGTGTTGAGTTCCTTCTTCACGTTGTTAAAATCAGTACCCATTATGG
>SEDG01000217.1 GCA_004295885.1 Pedobacter sp.
AAAAATGTTGCAATGATGTTTGGCAATCCGGAAATTATTTGAAAAGTGAAAATGCAAAATAATATAGATCCAAAAACTAAGATCCATAATTTTTGCTTGTAGCGATATATTTCCATTATCAAGAAAAATACAAAAAGCAATTTCAGCACGATAGCATATCTAAAAAATATAGTAGGTACCGCATAAAACACATTTATAACACTTGCTGTAAATAATATAATATTCTTAGGAAGGCCTTCAGACTTGGAAAAAAAAAGTAAATATACAGAAATTACAAATAGCCAGATCATTTCTAAAAAGACAACAAATCTAGTAACAATTGATTCGGCCAAGGCATTCTGAACAAAATCTTCTCCTTCTAAATAAGCTTCTTTTTTTACTGCGAGACCACCTGATAAGCCGAGAAAATCAAAAATTGAAAGAAGAAAATTGGATGGTATTGCAATGAAAACTAGCGATACGCAAAATATGAGAAAATATATTCTGTTCTTTTCTGGGAAAAAGAATAACACGCAGAAAATCGGAATAAAAACTAAGGTACTAAAATGAATAAATGCTGCAATGATTAGTAAAATAAATGAAGATTTTTGTTTTTCAATCAGTCCGATATAAAATGCCATGAGAACAAATGAGCAGGCAAACATATACCTCGTTCCAGATAGCAAGTCTATATAAGGTACTGCCAAACAAAGCAAAATTATAGCATAGAACCTAAGTTCAGGGTTAGTATAGATATGCTTTAATGTTATTCTATGATAGATTGAAAGAATCAAACTCATAGATATAAAAGTTACTAATCCAAACACGTATTGCGCACTAATGTTCCATTGAGACGCTAAATAAAACATGGATTGTAAAATAAAGTCTTGTCCCTGAAGCATTAAATAAGCAAATAACTCAAAATAAGAACCATCTTTAAAATGATCATATACTTCGAAGTATCTAGCCTTATCATCAGATAGATTAGGTATATAAATATAAGCTACAAGACCAAAAAGAACTGCCAAAAGTATTAATGAAAATTTTGACTTATTCACAATTCCCAGAAGAATTAGCGGAATTGATAAAAAAGGAGAAAATAGAAACACAACAAAACTTAATAAAACGGCTTTATTAAATTTGAACAAATCTCCCTTCTTCATATCTAACTTCAATATTAAAACTTTAAATTGAATTCCTTAAGCCATCTTGCAAGAATGTATAATTTCCAAATATTAAAGGTATAATCTGATTTCCCGCTAAAATGAGTTTCCCTTTGTTTTTTAAATTTTTTTACATCAAGATTTGGCACACTTGACAAAAATGCATCATTTAATTCAGCCTCTATTTCAGATTTTAAATCTTCCTTTATCCATTTTCCAAGGGGAATTGCAAAGCCTTGCTTAGGTTGATCAAAAACACTTTCTGGAATATATTCAGATAAAATATCTCTAATAATTTTTTTCTTTACGCCGTTTCCATAACGAAATGACACCGGTAATTTACGAGCAAATTCAACTACCCTATAATCTAAAAATGGGCTTCTCACCTCAACAGAGTACGCCATACTAGCTCTATCAACTTTAACATTACTATCGTTTTCTAACCATAGTTTAATGTTTAAATCTGCCATTCTTTGAATAGAAGTACTTGCCGATTTTTTAAATTTATTGTAAAATCCAAACCATTTATTACGCTTCTTTACTTGTAAGGTATCAAAACCTAAAAATGTGCCTTTTGCATAATCATCACTGCTCTTAGTTTTCAATAAAGAATTAATTCCATCAGCACGATACTTGAAAAGATTTTCATGATAAAAAAATGCTAAAAACCTTCTCATCGAATAAGGTATCCTTGCAAAGGATTCAAATCTCCGTAGATAATCAAAATGATTGTAACCTAAAAAGCTTTCATCACCTCCGTCACCGGATAAAGCAACCGTAACATATTTTTTGGTAATTGAATTTAATAACAATGAAGGTAGGGCAGAGCTGTCTGCAAATGGTTCATCAAAAACTTTTACCAAGGTAGGTATTTGAGCTAAAGCATCTTTTTGTCCACAAATGGTCTCTCTGTGATTTGAGCCAATTATTTCAGCAAATTTCCCAGCTATTTTACTCTCATCATACTTGGGGTCATCGAAGCCAATGGTGAATGTATTAATTGGCTTTTCTGACATTTTCTGTGAAATAGCAGAAACCAATGCAGAATCAACACCTCCCGACAAAAAGGAACCTAGGGCCACATCAGATTGCATTCTTATTTTTACAGCGTCCTTTAATAAATCATGTAGATTTTCTTTTGCGTCTTCATAGGATAATTTTAGAGTTTCAACGGATTCCAAATCCCAATATGTTGTAAGGTTTTTCGATTGTGATTTTAAATCAATAACCATATAATTTCCTGGAGGCAATTTATAAACATCCTCTATGATCGAATAAGGGCTTGGCACATATCCACAATCTAAAAATATTGAAACCGCTTCTTCAGACACTTTACTTTTACTATTAATTAGCGGTCGTAGTTGGCTACATATTTCAAACTTGCCATCCTTCCAATAATAATAAAATGGTTTAACCCCAAGGCGATCCCTAGCACAAAAAACAGTTTCACTTTTATTATGGTAAATAACAAAAGCAAACATTCCATTTAATTTTGGCACAACATGCTCACCCCATTCTTTGTATCCCTTAATAAGCACTTCTGTATCACTAGTCGTATCAAAATTATATCCTAGTTCTATAAGTTCTTGCCTTATGTCTTTGAAATTATATATCTCACCATTAAAAACAATAGTAAAATCTTCAAATAAGTATGGCTGATTAGACCTCTGATCTAAATCTATTATTGATAAACGCAAATGACCAAAAGATATACCATCAATGATTTTATATCCAGTATTATCGGGACCCCTAAAGCCAATTGACCCTAGTTTGCTTGTCACTTCATTTTTTTCGTAAGCTATATTTGTAATGTAAATACCACACATAATCTTAAAATAATAAGTAATTATAAACCCTAATGAGTTTGTTTGTTTAAGGTTTTAAAATTCTTAAAAACTTGGAATACATTTTCAACTTTAAAAAGGTACAGTAGAAAAAAATTAATAATTAAAAATAATATAACAAAGGGTATCTTGAGGTAATTATCCACATTAAATATGCTAAAAGTGAAATAAGTAGCCAGTGTTGCAAATGCTGCAAATGAGATGATCATTAGAAAATAAATGTGTTCTTTTTTGTCTTTTAAATCAAATACCTTTTTTGATAAGATTACAGCTACTATGTAACCAATAATTGAAGTAAAAATTAAACCATACAATAAATACCCAATATTATGATAATATATACCAATAAAAATAGTTATCGATTGGATAATCTTTTTTGTAATCTCTAGAGATAGTAATCTTTGTGTTTTATTAAAGATACGAAATAGGTTTGCATAAACGATTTCCATAAGACTAAAAAAAGACGCAATACTTAGTAACTGTAGATAAAATGCAGAATTGAGCCACTTTTGCCCAAAAAGTATTAAAACAATTTGGTCTGCGTATAGAATTACCAAACATGTAATTGTACTAATGCCAATTGTAATTAATTTCACAATATTTAAATGAGTTAATTTGAAATTTGCAACATCACTTTGCAAACCACTCATATAAGAGTACACCACATTATATAACACATTTTTAGTTGGGGCATCCATTACATCTTGAAGCCTTTTAGACTGATAATAAAATCCTGCACTATTTATGTTAAAAAATCTTCCTATAACCATTTGATAGATATTATCATATATAGTGATCATCAAAGATGAAAGTGTCGTAAATACGCCAAACGATAACATTTCCTTAAAAGAAGTCTTACTAAACACAAGTTTATCAATTCCGCCTTCTTTTACCCGATAAATTATACTTAAAAATAATGCTGATAATATTTGTAGCGCTACGACAGACCAAACTCCATAATGCAAAAATGCCATTATTAATGCCACAATAGAAGCCATTAATAACGAAACAAAGCGATATAATCCTATTTTTTTAAAGGACATATTTTTTACTAATTTTACGCCTTGAACTAGTGTTATTGCATTTATTATAATTGTTGAGCTTAAGGCAATTAAAACATAGCGTAATATTGGGGTTTTATATAAAACAGCTATATAACCCGAAATTAGTAGACATAATAAAAATAAAACAATGCTTACCGCTAAATTGAATAGAAATATAGTAGAATAATCTAATGCCGTTGGATTTTCTTTTCGAACCAAGGCCCCACCCATACCACTATCAACCAAAACATTCGATATCCCAATAAAAAACATTGCTATACCAACTGTACCAAATTCATTTGGCGATAGCATTCTTGCGA
Source organism: Pedobacter sp. (assembly GCA_004295885.1). Lineage (GTDB taxonomy): Bacteria > Bacteroidota > Bacteroidia > Sphingobacteriales > Sphingobacteriaceae > Pedobacter. The sequence goes on from SEDG01000217.1 coordinate 4,350, forward strand.
GAATAATATTACCTGTTAGTCCAACTAATATATATGCAATTTGTGCAACAAATGCCCATACTGTATTCTTAACTAAAACTTTATGTGAAGGCATTATTCATTTTTTATCAAATAGCTATATTTCTAAATTATCATCTATAAGCAGGTCCTATCTGCTAACATAACTATTATTTCATATTTTGTTCATTAAATATATCATGTAAATGTGATATGGAAAATATTTATAATTTCCCGTCAACTCCATTTTTAAGTATACCTTTTACATCATATAAAATACTATTACTTTTTTGCAACTCGGATATATCTAAGTCCATAAATTGAGTATGTGCTACGCCTAAAACGACAGCATCAAATTTTTTATCAGGTATATTTTTGACAGTTACGAGGTTGTATTCTTTCAGTACTTCTTCTGGATTGGCCCAAGGATCGTAAATCCCCCAACTAACCCCGGTTTAAATGGTAAAAAATTCCATTTAGTTCCTGCAGCTTCGAGCACCGCTTGTGTATCAATATCTAAAAGATTAAAAATTTTGGCCAATTCATTAACAAATGCAATATTGATATCCCTTTGTGAATTTTCTATAACTTTAGCAGCTTCAGCAACTTTAATTGTAGGTGCTAGGTGTGTCCCAGCTGTTATTACAGTTTTATATAACTCATCAACCTTTTGACCAGTTGCTGTAGTTGAGCCAGCTGTTATTTTAAGTATTTTATCTACAGTATGTTCTTTATCCCCCGGATTAATCCTTTCTGGCGAATATCCCGCAAAGAAATCCACATTAAATTTAAGCCCAGAAATACGCTCTAAAACAGGGACACATTCCTCTTCCGTAACGCCAGGATATACCGTAGATTCATAAATTACAATATCACCTTTCTTTAACACACCACCAACGGTTTCACTAGCTTTATAGAGCGGCGTTAGATCTGGTCGATTATGTTTATCAACTGGGGTTGGCACTGTAATAATATAGAAATTGCAGTTTTTTATGTCCGATAGTTGATTAGAACAGTGTAAACCTATTTCTTTACCCGCATTAATATTTAACACATCACTTAATATATCTTTGGAAACTTCTAAAGTAGAATCATAACCATTATTAAGTTCTTCTATCCGTTTTTTATTGATATCAAAACCTACTACTGGATATTTTGTCGCGAATAACCTCGCTAAGGGCAAACCAACGTATCCTAATCCTATTACTGCAATCTTATTCATTTAATTCTTTTAATGTTATATGCTTTATTTAATATTCATAAAATACCAAGCAACCGCTTCCTTAATTCCTTCATTAATGGAAAACATAGGGTTGTATCCTAGCAAATGCTTAGCTTTATCAATGCTTGCTAAAGAATGAGGAATATCTCCATCCCTATTAGGCCCATATATTATAGGCACGTTACTTATTTTAGGATCTAATTCTGATAAATATTTTTTTAGTAAACCTACCAATTGAGTCAAAGTTGTCCGATCGCCATATGCAGTATTAAACACTTGATTAATTGCATCAGGGTTTTGGGTAGTCATAGCTAGTTCATTCATTTGAATAACATTATCTATGTATGTAAAGTCTCTTGAATTATTTCCATCACCATTTATAACTGGACTTTCGTAATTCATTAACTTTTTAACAAATAGCGGAATAACAGCTGCATATGCACCATTTGGGTCTTGTCTTCTACCAAAAACATTAAAATAACGTAAACCTATCGTTTGCAAACCATAGCTTTTACTAAAAATATCAGCATATAGTTCATTTACATACTTAGTAATGGCATATGGAGAAAGTGGCTTACCGATAACTTCCTCAACTTTTGGTAATCCTTGAGAATCGCCATATGTTGAAGAGCTGGCAGCATATACAAAACGTTGAACTTTCTCATCCCTAGCAGCAACCAACATATTCAAAAAGCCAGATACATTTACATCGTTTGATGTTATGGGATCATTTATAGAACGAGGAACTGAACCTAAAGCAGCTTGATGTAATACAAAATTAACTCCTCTAACAGCTTGCTGACAGTCAGCTAAATTACGTATATCACCTTCAATTAATTTGTATTTAGGATTTAAGAGAAATTTCTCAATATTTTTATGGTGCCCAGTGGAGAAATTATCTAAACACGATACTTGATAATCTTTGTTTAGAAAGTATTCTGTAAGGTTTGAGCCAATAAAACCAGCTCCACCAGTAATTAGGATTTTCATAAGTTTGCGAATAGCTTTTTTAAAATCAAATATGCA
>SEDG01000218.1 GCA_004295885.1 Pedobacter sp.
TTTACAAATTAAACAAACAGAGGTTACCAGCTTAAAGGCTTACTTGCCTATTTTCTACATACATGTTTACACGGCTGCATTCACCTTACTTGCGGGCTTTACACAGTTCAACAATTCAACACTTACCAAATACAAAAAACTGCACAGGGCAATTGGTTATCTCTACTTTATTGTTGTAGTTTTCTTTGCTTCACCATCGGGGATTTTTATCGGCTACTATGCAAATGGCGGACTCTTATCTAAAATTTCGTTTATCCTTTTAGGCTCACTTTGGCTATTTTTCACAATAAAGGCTGTTTATTATATTCGAAAAAAAGACATCAAAAACCATCGTAGTTATATGATGAGAAGTTTTGCCTTGGCCTTCTCTGCTATCACCTTGCGAATGTGGAAAGTTATTCTAGTATATTTATTTCATCCTTCGCCAATGGATGTATATCAAATTATTGCTTGGCTGGGTTGGATACCAAATCTCTTAATTGCAGAATATTTAATTAGAAAAAACATCAAACTATGAAAAAACTTATCTTAATCGTTTTGCTATTTGGGCTAATTACCTCCTGCCAAGACAAAAAGAAAACAGAAAAAGTCGCTGTAAATAATGCGGCAGTTAAGCACGAAACCAATAAAGAGTTGTATGGCGTTTATGCTGGTAAGTTCGACGAGAAAGACGATGAAGACAATGCAGATGAATATGATGACCGAATGGGATTCAAATTGTTCTTGATTATTAAGAGAATAAGTGGAGATACAGTTTACGCTCAAGGCAAGGCTTTTGGTGAAACCATGGCCTTAACGGGTAAAATGCAGAAAGATGGTCAGCATTTCTCTTTTACGTTAGGCGGCGACAAAGACAATACGCTTGGCGGGGAGTACATTTTCAAACTGGTGGACAGTCAAATTACAGGAGATTTTGTACCGTTTGATAAGTCTGAAACTTATCGTAACAGACACTTCGAGCTTACCAAAAAAAAGTTTGAATACGATGCGAGCCTAATGCTTGTTGATGATAGTACGCGTTATGTAGATTGGAGCAAAGCAAAAAATATAAAGAACATTATCAAATATGATGATGGTTCGATAGATACCGCAGAAAATACTTTTTCTAGAAGTGCCTCTAAAGATATATTTTCCGTCAATGCTTCAACTAAACAATTAACGGAGGCCGATGTTAAAAATCTACGAAAATTAGATCTAGAAATTATAAGAAATACAATTTTTGCGAGGCATGGTTATGCTTTCCAAAAAGAAACCTTTCGTAGTTTCTTCGACCCTGTAGATTGGTATGTACCTCTTTACACAAATGTGGATGGAAAGTTAACTGAACTTGAAAAAAATAACATTAAGCTATTGAAACGTTTCGAAAAGTACGCTGAAGATAATTATGATGCTTTTGGGAGATAATTCATTTAGGTATGCTTATTGATAGTTGATTTGAAACCTATCGATATGAATATAATTAAACTTACATCAAGCTTCTATGCATTTAGTAAAATTGCCAGCACTTTGCTAAAAGACAAAAATAAAACCTTACATAAAGTTCAGGCGGGCTTTAAAAAAGCAACCGAAAATCAAGGAGCTTTGTCTAGTGTTTGGGACCAATTGCAACTACTTTTCTCTTTGGTTAGAGATTATGCAAACGGAGACTATAAATCCATACCAAAAAGTTCAATTATAGCGGTTGCAGCAGCACTTTTATATTTCATTTCACCATTAGATGTTATTCCAGATTTTTTGGTTGGTTTAGGATTTGTTGATGATGCCTTTATTTTAAGCTTGGTTTACAAACAAGTTGTTAAAGAGCTAGATAAGTACCAGATTTGGAAAGATGGTCGGAAAGGAATAATTCACATTTAATTAAATGATAATCTCTATTTTTTGAAAAGCAGTTGCAGTATCCTTTTAAAGTTTCGCCCCGCCTTCCATTTCTCGTGATGAAGAATCCCGATTCACTTCAATCGGGTTTAGATTAGCAAAGTCTTTGCAACTATTAAAGGTAGCATATCAAATTGCCTACCTTTCATTTGCCTATGCACTTTGCTGCACAAACTTTGTTCATAAACCTGATAGCGCCAAATAGCCCACAGGGAGGAACGACCGAGGACTATTGGCAATAGCAGGGCTGCCGTATCTATGAAAACCTGACCCCTCATTTTCTAAACACTTTTTTCAACGAACTTAAACTGAAAACAAAAAATGACTATTTGTTTTTATGTTTTTATTAGTTAAATTTAATTAGCTAATAAACAACCAGATATGAAAACAGTCCAACAAATTTTAAACACTAAGCCTGTTCAGGTTTTTAGTGTAGCTCCTACTACATCTGTTTTAGATGCGTTACAAATAATGACTGATAAAAACATAAGTGCTTTATTAATCATGATCGAGGATAGTTTAGTTGGCATTTTTACTGAGCGAGATTATGCGAGGAAAATTGTTTTACAGGGAAAATCATCTAAAGACACGGCCATTAGCGATGTAATGACTGCATCACCTATTACGGTTACGCCAGCAGATAGTATTGAACTTTGCATGCAAATCATGACAGATAAACACATTCGCCACTTACCAATTGCAAACGGCGAAAAAATTTCGGGAATGGTTTCAATTGGCGACGTAGTTAAATTTATCATCGCCGACCAAAAACAAACTATATCACAGTTAGAAAGCTATATTAACAGTTAAACGGTTGGAATGTTATAACGTTGGAATGTTGAGAGGTTAGGCTAGTACCTAAACTCTCACCAAGTTTTTTCCTTGGATTAGATTACGAATGAACCAATGACTAATGAACAAATTAGTCTTTCCACCTCCATTCGCCTGCTATTTTTAACGGCTCTTTCAAATTTTGAGCTTTTAAAAACGCTTCCAAATCAACTTCGTTTTGTTTGCCTACAGGGATTTTTGCTGTATTAGCTAGAGCATAAGTCTGCATCGCAGAGAAACGAACAGTGTTTTTCATTCCTTGCTCATCAACCAACTTAAATGTATCTCCATCAGAATGGTAATATGGGCCAGAATTATTTGGCAATCTGCCACCTGCTCCACCACCTGTAGTGATTCCTTCTAACATAAATGGTTGGTGGTCGCTGTGCAAACCAGCACCAGACTGTATTAAGTTTTTATAAGCCGTATCTATCTTTGTAATTTGCTCACCCCATCCTCTTAACAAAGGCTCCATTTCTTTCCTAGTGGTCGAAAATCCTTTAGGGTCGTTCGTCATGTCGTAGTTTAACATGTAACTAATCTGGTCTATAGTTTTATCTTTTTTAGCTTGTGCAACATAAGCTTTAGAACCTAACAAACCTTGCTCCTCACCCATAAATAGTACAAATTCAACTGTTCTTTTTGTAGTTAAGTTTAGTTTTTTAAAAGTGCGAGCCATATCTAAAATAGCAAAAGAACCTATTCCATTATCTATAGCGCCTGTTGCTAAATCCCAGCTATCTAAGTGACCACCCACTACTATTTTCTCTTTCGGAAACTCTGTGCCTTTGAATGTCGCGATTACATTACGAGCTTTAATTAACCCAGAGAAATTAGTCATTGCTATAGAGGCAACTTGATTTCCTGTTTTTAATTTTTCTTTTAACGCCATTCCGCTTTCTAGGCCAATGCAAACCGCAGGAATTGGAATTAATTTACCTGTAACAGAAGCTGTTCCCGTTAACAAAACACCATCTTTAACAGTGTTGATGATGATTACACCAATCGCCCCATGCGAAGTTGCAATGGCAGTTTTCTCAGAACGATGTAACGAACCTGTACCTTTTGGAGAGCCTGGTAAAACACCTAAATATATTAAGGCAATCTTACCTTTAACTTTATCGCCCAATGTTTGGTAATCTGCTTCTAATCCATTGCCAACATCAATTAAATCAGCAGTAACATTCGCAGCAACTGGAGAATGCGCTAAGGTTACGGCTTTTACAGGAGCTAAATCTGTAGCAGTACTTCCAATTTTTACAGAAATGGTTTTTCTGTCCCAGCTTTCTACTTCAAACGGTTGATACTTTACATCACACCCATAAGATTTTAATAAGTTATAAGCATATTCTTCTGCTTTTGCGCCATTGGCAGAACCAGTTAGCCTGTGACCAATTGTTAACGATGCATCTTTTAAAGTGCTGTAAGCTTTCGAATTAGACTGAACTTCAGTATTTATTTTCGTAAAAACTGGACCGAAATTATCTTGTGCAGTTGCAGATAAACAAAGGCTAGTAAGCGCCAATAAAAAGAATTTCCTCATCGTTATTATTTTTTGATGAAAATAAGCTTTTTAGCTGGCAATGAAAATTAACTATTTGAATTTTTACAAAAAAGGCTCTTGTCTTGTGTCCCAAAAAACCAGCAGTTCTATCCTATCTTCCACTACTCGATACAAAAAAGAGCAATTTTCATGAAGAATTCCTTTTCTGACGCTTGAATTTTCTAAAACAGACTTAAATATTAATGGATTATTTGAAATTAGCTTAAGGATTTTCTCTGTTCTATCGATGAAATTATTTACGTGCTTTAAACCCCGAAATTCATCAAGGAATGTCAAGGTATATAAGTACGTTTCCTTGGCTGTTTCGGTCCATAAAACGGTTAATGTCAATTATCCTTTATACTTATCTTTAACAGATTTCAAAAACTCATCATTATTGGTAAACTTCTTTTCATCTGCTTCAGACAAAGCTTTGTTCATCAACTTAGACACATAGGTTGGAAGTTCTTCTTCAACCAAAGTCTGTTGAGGCAATACCTCAACTTTAATATTTAAAGATTTAAG
>SEDG01000944.1 GCA_004295885.1 Pedobacter sp.
TCTTCGGCTACCTCATAATAAATTTGGTCCGTGTAGTCGAAGTTTTTATCATCCTTTAATAACTTTAATAAAGCTTGCTTTCTGTTAGATGACTGGTCATTCAGTAAATCGTTAATTCTAATTTTACTCAATTTGGCATTAAAGTACATTTCAAAAGGCGCATTGCTATTCTCAACCTTGGTGTAGTTTTTTAAGCTCGCATCATATTCTTTCTCACTTTCATAAAGTTGCGCTAAAATATATGGCCACCTCGTTCTGCTATCCATTTTATTCGTTTCCTTAATGGCTTGCTCTAAATAACTAATGGCATCTTTATACTTGTTTTGGTAGATGCTCATTTGAGCTAAGGTTGCCAATGGGTCTGCTTTTTCGCTTTTTACGGAATCTAGATTAAATTTAACCGTATCTAAAACCCTAGCAGCTAGTTCGAAATTTTTAAGCTGCATTAAGCTTCTCGCTTTCCAAGTCATTGCAGCCAAGTAAATCTTTTTGTCTTTCTTGTATGCCTTAGCTGTGTAATCAAAATATTCTGTAGCTGTAAAATAACTTCCCTTGTAAAAATTGGTTTTGGCCAATAGCATATAGGCTTCATCTACATAATTGCTCAAACCTTTTTCAGCGATAATCATTTGCGCCTTTTGGGTAATCTCATCTAATGCTTTGAGTTGTAGATGTAGTTATACCTAGCAGATAGATTTTGTAAACCCCTATTTGTAGGATTATCTTTTTGCGTAGAACAAGCGTACAAAACCGTGATGCTTATGCAGGCCAAAAAGAATTTAAAACTAATTTTCGAAAGTTTGTTCAAGAATCTATAGTTTGTGTATAAATACAATATAACAAAATGTATGCAAAAATATTTTATTCGCCCATTAAATCTTAATAAATAGGTATATTTTTATACAGATAATTTAATATGATGAACCCGAAAGACAGTGAGCCAAAAAAACAAGCGACTAATTTTGCAAAGTATTCTGGTATAGCTTTTCAAATGTTGGCAACAATTGGCTTATTCTCCTTTATTGGTTATAAAATTGACGAATATAAGGGAGGGAGTAAATTTATCTTTACCGCTATTTTGGGTTTAGTAGGTGTTATTATTTCTTTGTATCAAGTGGTACGCTCCTTAAATAAAGACAGCAATTAAATTTATTTGAAAAAGAATGTGTAGAGCTTTTGGCAATTATAGCCCTTCTTTGCGCTCCAAGTCCCTAAAAAAAAGAGAGCTTTCCGCTTCAATAAGGTTTATATCACGACGGCAGTGGTTCTTGGCAAAATCTTGTAAAGTTGCAGAAAGCACAACGATTTAAATATTACCTTTGCTAAAATTTAAGGGTTTGGGTTTACAACGATTCATTTTATATTACATTTTATACAC
>SEDG01000219.1 GCA_004295885.1 Pedobacter sp.
AAGCGCCTTATAAACGAAGGTTTCTCGGTGGAAAACACATTTATTCCATATACACCAACATATACCGCTTGTGGTCACACATCAATTTATACGGGTTCAGTTCCGGCAATCAATGGAATCATAGGTAATAATTGGTACGACCCAGAATTAGGGCGAGACGTATATTGTGCAGAAGATAAAAGTGTAAAAACAGTTGGCAGTTCCTCAAGAGCAGGCGAAATGTCGCCAAAGAATATGCTCGTAACCACAATTACAGACGAGCTTAGATTGGCAACAAATTTTAAAAGCAAGGTAATTGGCGTGTCTATTAAAGACCGTGGTTCTATCCTACCAGCTGGCCATTCGGCAAATGCTGCTTATTGGCTTGATGGTGCAAATTTTATTACTAGTACATATTATATGCAGTCTCTACCGACTTGGGTAACAGAATATAATAGCAAAAAAGAAGCAAACAGATATTTTGCCAAAAATTGGAATACACTTTATCCAATTGAAACTTACACGCAAAGCACAGCTGATAATAAAACTTATGAAGGTAAGTTCAGAGGCGAAGAGACCCCTACTTTTCCTCATCAATTAACTGGGTTTATCGACAAGAATTTCGAAATGATTAAGAGTACACCTTACGGAAATACAATAACGTTCGATTTCTCTAAATTAGTTATCCAAAACGAGAAAATGGGTCAATCAGGCAATACCGATTTCTTGGCAATTAGCTGTTCATCTACAGATTATGTTGGTCATCAATTTGGTCCAAATTCAATCGAGGCAGAAGATACTTATTTACGTTTAGACAAAGATTTAGAAGATTTCTTTAATTATTTAGACAAAACAATTGGCAAGGGAAGCTATCTTGTATTTTTATCTGCTGACCATGCGGTTGCGCATGTACCTGGCTTTATGAAAGAAAATAAATTGCCATCGGGTACAGTTAGCAATTCCGCTTTGCGAAAAGGACTGGATACTTTGATGAATACAAAATTCAATCTGGCTAAATCTTTAATTACTGTAACAAACAACCAAGTATATTTTGACCATAGCGTAATTGAAGATAAAAAAGTAGACTTCGCCATGGTTAAAAAGGCCGCAGTGGATTACTTAAAAAAACAAAATGGCGTGGCCGATGCTGTCGATTTAGAAATTCTAAATAATTCTACCATTCCAGAAGAAATAAGAAAAAGAATTACAAACGGTTACAATGCTCGTCGCAGTGGCGATGTTTATTTCATTTCAAGGTCTAACTGGTTCGATGGTGGGGCGACGGGCACTACTCACGGCTCTTGGTATCCTTATGATTCTCATATTCCTTTATTGTTTATGGGTTGGAAAGTAAAACCAGGCAAAACTAACCAAACTCACTATATGACAGATATTGCAGCAACTCTAGCCGCCATGCTTCATATCCAAATGCCGAGTGGAAGTGTTGGTTCGCCAATTACCGAGATAACACATCAATAAAATATTTTTTTTGAAAAGCAAAAGCAGGGCAATTATTAAAGTTAGTCCTGCTTTCGTTTATAGTCCTCATTCCGTTTCACTCCGTTGTGGGCTATCACTCAATCAGGTTTATACATAAAAGACAATGCAAGAAACTCCTGTGCAAATAGCAAAATAGCGTGTATCTATTAAGCTATAAATGTTGCCAATCCTTAGTTTTTGTTACCTTTGTACACCAAATACAAAACCTAAATGGAACAAGTTCAAGTCTACAAACCTAAAAATAAAATTCGTTTTGTTACAGCAGCAGCACTATTTGATGGCCACGATGCTACCATAAATATCATGCGTAGAATTCTGCAATCGTCTGGCGCCGAAGTTATACATTTAGGTCATAATCGTTCTGTAGAGGAAGTTGTGAATTGCGCCATCCAAGAAGACGTACAAGGTATTGCGATGACATCTTATCAAGGTGGTCACATTGAATATTTTAAATATATGTATGATTTGCTGCAAGAAAGAGGCGCAAATCATATTAAAATTTTTGGCGGTGGTGGCGGTGTTATACTTCCTTCAGAAATTGAAGAATTACAAGCTTATGGCATCACAAAAATCTATTCTCCAGATGATGGCCGTAAAATGGGTTTGCAAGGAATGATAAATAACATGTTAGAACAAACGGACTTTATCACTACCGAAAAAATAACCACAGAACTAGAAAACATTCCAAATAAAGAAGTTAAAAGTATAGCATCAGCTATAACAGTTGCAGAAAATGACCCTGAAGGTGCTCAACAATTTGTTAACGAACTAAAAAAACTGACGCTTAAAAATCAAGCGCCAGTTTTAGGTATAACGGGAACTGGTGGCTCTGGTAAGTCATCTTTAGTTGATGAATTAGTTAGACGATTTTTAATTGAAGTAAAGGATAAAACTTTAGCTATTATATCTGTAGACCCTTCAAAAAGGAAAACTGGAGGTGCTTTATTAGGTGATAGAATTAGAATGAATGCAATAAATAACCCGAGGGTTTACATGCGTTCATTAGCAACTCGTCAAGCCAACTTAGCACTTTCAAAAAATGTTCAAGAAAGTATAGATATCTGCAAAGCAGCAGGATACGATTTAATTATTGTAGAAACATCTGGCATCGGACAATCCGATACAGAAATCACAGAACATTGCGATGTTTCTTTATATGTGATGACACCAGAATTCGGTGCTGCAACACAATTAGAAAAAATCGACATGCTCGATTTTGCTGACCTTGTAGCCATCAATAAATTCGATAAACGTGGTGCGCTGGATGCTTTACGTGATGTTCGAAAACAATACAAGCGTAATCACAATATATTTGATGCCAAAGATGAAGAAATTCCTGTCTTTGGAACAATGGCATCTCAGTTCAACGACCCTGGAATGAATAATTTGTTTGTTTCATTATTGAATGAAATTAAGGTAAAAACAGGAGTTGATTTTAACTCAGCAATGCTGACGACAATTAATCAATCAGAGAAAATTTATATTATTCCACCTGATAGAATTAGATACTTATCGGAAATTGCCGAAGCCAGTGAAACCTATAACGAATGGGTAGACAAACAATGTAAAATAGCAAGGAAACTCTATCAGCTACAAGGTGTGATAGCGTTTTCAGCTGATTTTGAAAGTATTGGTGGTGGTTTGAAAGAAGCCTACGACTTTATCGAAGAACAATTAGATGGAGAATGTAAACGCTTACTTCGCCAATGGCCAGCAACTAAAGCAAAATATAAAGAAGAGTTTTTTGTGTATAAGGTTCGCGATAAAGAAATTAAACAGCCGTTATATTACGAATCACTTTCAAAACTCCAAATACCGAAAATCTCATTACCAAGATATGAAGATTGGGGAGATATACTGCGTTGGCTGCTAACTGAAAATGTTCCGGGAGAATTTCCTTATGCTGCAGGCGTATTCCCTCTTAAGCGTGAAGGTGAAGACCCTACTAGAATGTTTGCAGGGGAAGGTGGACCAGAAAGAACCAATAAACGTTTCCATTATGTGTCTTTAGGACAACCTGCTCATCGTTTATCAACAGCTTTTGATTCGGTAACCTTATATGGTGAAGACCCTCATATTCGTCCCGATATTTATGGAAAGATTGGCAATTCAGGAGTAAGCATCGCAACATTAGACGATGCAAAAAAACTCTACTCAGGTTTTGACCTTTGTGCCTCATCAACATCTGTTTCAATGACAATAAATGGACCTGCACCAATGTTATTAGGCTTTTTTATGAATGCCGCTATTGACCAGCAGTGCGAAAAGTACATCATCGGAAATGGATTACAAGAGGAAGTTGAAAACAAAATAAAAAGTCTATATCTAAAAAAAGGAATTGAACGGCCGTCTTATCAAGGAGATTTACCTCACGGCAACAATGGGTTAGGCTTAATGTTACTCGGTGTTACTGGCGATGAAGTATTACCACAAGATATTTATGCTAAAATCAGAGCTTACGCAATTAGTGCTGTTCGTGGTACTGTACAAGCTGACATTTTAAAAGAAGACCAAGCACAAAACACTTGTATTTTCTCAACAGAATTCGCCCTAAGAATGATGGGAGATATTCAGAAATATTTTATTGACGAAAAAGTACGAAATTTCTATTCCGTATCAATTTCTGGGTATCATATTGCCGAAGCTGGCGCAAATCCAATTTCTCAACTAGCATTTACCTTGAGCAATGGATTTACATTTGTAGAGTATTACTTAAGCAGAGGAATGAATATTGATGATTTTGCGCCTAATCTCTCTTTCTTTTTCAGTAATGGTATTGACCCTGAATATTCAGTTATTGGCCGTGTAGCTCGTAGAATTTGGGCAAAAGCAATTAAAAATAAATACAAAGGGAATGACCGTTCTCAAAAACTAAAATATCATATTCAAACCTCTGGGCGTTCTCTGCATGCTCAAGAAATAGACTTTAATGATATAAGAACTACACTTCAGGCGCTATATGCGATTTATGATAATTGCAATTCGTTACATACGAATGCATATGATGAAGCAATAACAACACCAACAGAAGAATCTGTTCGCAGGGCGATGGCTATTCAATTAATCATCAATAGAGAGCTGGGCTTGGCTAAAAATGAAAATCCGTTACAAGGAGCGTTCATTATCGAAGATTTAACGGATTTAGTAGAAGAAGCTGTTCTAATCGAATTCAAGCGAATCAATGACCGTGGAGGTGTTTTAGGAGCTATGGAAACAATGTATCAACGAGGAAAAATTCAAGAGGAAAGTCTATATTACGAAACCTTAAAACATAATGGTGAATATCC
>SEDG01000220.1 GCA_004295885.1 Pedobacter sp.
CATCGTTTAGAGAAAAAAGACCCTAATGCCAAAGTAAGCGAGGCAATAAAACCGATAATTTATTACATAGATAGGGGAGCACCTGCACCCATAAAAAGGGCATTAATTGAAGGTGGTGCATTTTGGAATCAAGCATATGAGGCGGCTGGTTTTAAAGATGCTTTTCAAGTTAAGGAACTGCCAGAAGGTGCAGATCCAATGGACATTCGTTATAATGTAGTCAATTGGATTACCCGTGCTGGCAGTCCGAGGGCGTTTTCTTATGGTTCTTCTTACACCGATCCTCGTACTGGCGAAATTATTAAAGGAGTGGTTACTTTAGGTTCAGATCGTCATCGCCAAGATTACATGATTGCCGAAGGTTTGTTGCAACCTTATATTGATGGTAAGCCTGTTAGCAAGGAGATGGAAGAAATGGCATTGGCCAGAATCAGACAATTGTCTGCTCACGAGATTGGCCATACTTTAGGCCTGAACCATAATTTTGCAGCTAGCCCTAAAGAAAGAGCTTCTGTTATGGATTACCCCTTTCCCCGCATTAAACAAAAGGCAGATGGCAGCATCGATTTATCTGATGCTTATGCAAAAGGTATAGGCAGCTGGGATAAACGAGCAATCATGTGGGGCTATTCTGTTTTTCCCACAGGTGTGGATGAAAGTAAAGCTTTAGACGAAATCATGAATGAAACCTTGAAACAGGGATTTCAGTACATCCCAGATATTGGTGGATATACTCACCCTGCTGCTAACCAGTGGGAAGATGGGGTTAATCCAATTGAAGAACTGAACAGGTTAATGAGAATTCGCCGACAAGTATTAGATAATTTCTCTGAAAGAGCAATTGTACAAAATGCACCAATGGCTACTTTAGAAGAGGTTTTGGTGCCAATTTATTTGTTGCATCGTTATGAAATTGAAGCGGTAGCCAAGTCTATTGGAGGCTTATATTTTACGCATGCAGTTAAAAACGATGGACAAGTACCTACTAAAATGGTAGATCCTGCACAACAATGGAGTGCTTTTGAGGCCTTAATGGCAACTGTTAGTCCTGATGCTTTGGCGTTGCCAGATGGATTGATTGCGAAAATACCTCCCCGTCCAACGGGTTATCCAAGTTCTACAGAATTATTTAGTGGTTATACTGGCCCAACATTCGACCCAATCGCCACTGCAGAAACTGCAGCAAATGAAACAATAAGCTCTCTTTTAAATCCAGAACGAGCAGCAAGGCTGATAGAATACAATGCCCGTGATGAAAAACAGCCAAGTTTGATGGCGGTAATTGATGCACTAATAGAAAAAACTTGGAAAGCTAAACCTGTAACTGGCTATAAGGGCGAATTGCAAAGATTGGTGAATAATTTAACCTTAAAATATTTATTGCAATTAGCTGCAAATACTGGTGCTGCAGAAAGCGTGAGAGGAGAAGCATTATTGAAAATTGATGAATTAAAAACTTGGATGAATAATACCTTGGCACAGGCTGCTCCTAAACAAAAGGCGGGAATCTTATTTGCACTTTCACAAATGAAAGAGTTCGAGGAAACGCCAAGCAAATTTCAACCAGCTCCAGCACAGGTTATGCCTCCAGGCGCACCTATCGGGATGGGGGGAATTGATTTTATAGACGACTGGAAATAATCTTTGTCGCATTTATGCCTCAAAAATGTCTTGAAATGGCTCATCTATTATTAGTAGATGAAGGTAACTTAGTCAACAATAAAAAATAGATACAAATGAGAAAGATAATTTCATTTATGCACCTATCGCTTGATGGTTTTGTGGCAGGACCAAATGGGGAAATGAATTGGATTAAAGTTGATGAGGAAATCTTCAACCATATTGGTAAAAGGATAAGCCAAGGCGATACTTCATTATATGGGCGAGTGACCTATGAAATGATGGAAGGATATTGGCCGACTGCGGCAGATAAACCTGATGCAAGTCAGCACGATATTGAACATTCAAAGTGGTATGCTAATGTTCATAAGGTAGTTTTGTCAAAAACATTAGAAGGACAAGACTTAAATAACGCCACAATTATCAACGAGAACCTTGTAGAAAGCATAAATAAGTTAAAACAAGGTGAAGGTGCAGATATTTTGCTTTTTGGCAGTCCTACAGCAACACATTCGTTGATGCAGTTGGGCTTGATTGATGGCTATTGGTTATTTGTTAATCCAGTTATTCTTGGACAAGGCGTTCCGTTATTCTTAGACATTAAAGATAAAATAAAGCTAAATTTATTGACAACCAAGCAATTTGCTTGCGGTGTTACCGAGCTTAATTATATAGTTGAACGATAAAAACGGCTACAGCTATGAGAACAATTCTCTGTTTAACTTTATTGATGGTTTTATCAGCAACATCAGTTAATGCACAACAAAATAATAAGTCAGCGAAGATGAAAACTACAGGTTATGCGCCAGTTAACGGCATTAAAATGTATTATGAAACTTATGGGAAAGAGGGAATTCCATTGGTTTTGATACACGGTGGAGGATCAACCATTGAAACTTCATTTGCAAATATCATCCCTTTTTTAGCTAAATATAGAAAGGTTATAGCGGTAGAGTTACAGGCGCACGGCAGAACAAGTGATAGGAATGCACCGGAATCTTTTGCTCAAGATGCTGATGATGTGGCAGCTTTGGTAAAACAGCTAAAAATAGAAAAAGCAAACTTTTTTGGCTTTAGCAATGGCGGTTCTACAACTTTACAAATTGCAATCAGGCATCCAAATATGGTAAATAAAATAATATCGCTTTCTGCAGCAACAAAAAGAAACGGATTAATTAATGGTTTTTTCGAGGGAATGAAAGATGTGACCCTAGCCAATATGCCTATGCCATTACAAGAAGCCTATTTAAAAGTTGCACCAAATAAGGAAGGACTTAAAGTGATGTTCGAGAAAGATAGGGATCGGATGATTGGGTTTCACGATTGGAAAGATGAAGATATTCAAACGATCAAGGCGCCAACCTTATTAATCGTTTCTCAAAATGATGTAGTTACCATTGATCATGCCGTAAAAATGTCTCAGCTGATAAAAGGTTCTAAATTGATAGTCTTACCTGGTGTGCACGGCTCATGTATCGGTGAAGTTTGCACAGTAGAAAAGGGTAGCAAAATGCCGGAAATTACCGCAGCTTTAGTTGAAGAGTTTTTAAAGGCCAATTAAAATTAGGTAGAGGGAATGGTTAAAATTAGTTAGATTTAGTAGATAAATCGATAAATAATGGAACTAATTTTCTTGTTTTTAATTCTGCCAATCGGAATTGCTTTAACAGCTGCCTATTTTATATCTCTATTTACTCGCAATAAATTGAGGAAAACAGAAAACAAGAATGTGAAGCTAATTAGTGTAATGACGTTTATTGGCAGCTTTCTGATTATTATAGTCGCAATTTTCGCTTTAATCTTTTCCAACATCGAGATTGGCAGGTAGTCTTTTTTGTTTTTTTCTAATCAGCCATTCGGCGAATAATAAATTCGGAACAAAACCCATCCAAGAGATGATCATGTATAAATGCAATGCATCTATTTCTACAACACTGGCAATTACAGGTTTCCATAAACGCAAGGTAACGGCAGACAGTGTGAGCGCATAACTTCTGATCATAAAATTTTTATGCTCCTTAATATTTCCTTTTTTAATTTCGGACACTGCTTTGTAAGTAAACCATAGCCACAGGCAATCTAAAATCACAAAAGCAATTTTTGAAGGCATTCGTCCATTGGCATATATCGCCATGATAAAAGCAGGAATAAAATTGATGAAAATATCATATACGTAAATCTTGCCCATCATGCGATGCAAATTCCTATGCTCCTTTAAAATGTGATTTGAGAACTGCGTAAAACCAGCAAATAGCGCAAATGCAATCGTAAAAACGTGGACATAAAAGGCAATTTTCCAAGGGAGAATATGAAGGTATTCTTTTTTGAATTGGAGAAAACCAATGTCATCACGAATTGGAAAATAGATCACAATTCCCCTAAGCATTAAGAAAGTAACCAAACTTAATGCTAAATAAATAATGATGTTTCTGAAGATGTATTTTACAGTTTCCAGCTGTTAAATTTTAAAATCCTATCAATCCTTTAAACTAAAGTATCAAAAAATATCCTGTGTTAATCTATTGATGTACTTTTAAGCCACAATAGGCCGTTTTGGTGTCAAATAATTTAAATTTTTTTCTTGCGAATTAAACGTATCAATCAAAATCAGCCAGATTAGTCACGGCAATGTTACAGCAACATTTTTATAGTTTTCCATTGCGGATTAAGCGTATCAAAATTATCATAACATACTAATTATGAGTGTTTTATGTGAAAAAAGATTTTGTATTCCCATCATTTTAGAATAGTTTTACAACACATAATTTATTCTAACCAAATATAAACATGAGAAAAAAAGTTACCCTACTTGTTAGTATGGTCCTCACCGCCTTTACATTTTGTTTTGCACAAGATGTGGTTGTAAAAGGTAGTATCAAGGACAAAGACGGAGCTCCATTACCAGGAGTTTCTGTAAATGTGAAAAGTTCTAAAAATGCAGTTTCGTCTAATGGCGATGGAGCCTATGCAATTGGCGCACCGCCGAGCTCGACTTTGGTTTTTACCATGTTGGGATATGTTACTCAAGAAGTTCCTGTAAACAACAAAACCACTATCGATGTAGTACTATTAGAATCAGTTAGTCAGTTAACTGATGTGGTGGTTATTGGTTATGGAACGGCTCAAAAGAAAGACATTACAGGAGC
>SEDG01000221.1 GCA_004295885.1 Pedobacter sp.
CTAGGACTACTCATGTCTGCGAGTTGTACATTTCCATTTACAATCAGAAAAAACTCATGCTTAACCCTACCGTAGCCTCTTAATTGACCCCAGTATTTCCACCAAGTTGGCTCTTCTAACCTGTTAGAAAAAACAATGCTTTTTGTTCGTTTTGCCGATGGCAGGTCTCCCTTAAAATCAAGCCCACCGATAACTCTTAAGGTTAACGCTACAGAATTGTTAGCCAGACCAGTATCTATGTTTTTTAAGATAATTGGCACTTTCACCACACCAGAATCTTTTGGCATAATGTAAAAATCCTTTAGCTTTTCATAATGAAAATCACGCACAGCGGATGTTGATCCCTCAACAACAGAAATGACAAATTTTCTATCTTTTGCTACTCTATTACCCGCAATTTTAACGGGAACCCATACGGTATCCTTATCAATACTTGGTCGATAAGAAAACGAATAAGTTAACGTGTCAGAGTTTGGGTAATTGAGATAAACATTGTCTTCTGATTGATAGGTAAACTCTGTATCTTTTTTGCAACCAACAAACACCGTGATTGCAACTATTATTGGTATAATATATTTCTTCATGTCAATGTTGTTTAATTGTTTCTGTAAGCAAGTTCATCGTCGGGTATTGGTGATACAAAAACTGCATCAGTGCCAGGCCTAAATTGAGTTGGCGAAATACGAATGGTGTGATTAAGTCTTTTTAGCATATAAAAAAACTGACTCTCGCCATAAAACTCTTTCCTTGCATCTAAAATCAGTAGTTCTATTAAACTTGCTTTATCAGTAACCACTACATTATTCGGAATACCTCTTTTGTGTCTGAACGTGTTGAAATACTCGACTGCTGCTGTCGGATTCACATCATAACCAGCCTCTGCAGCTATGTAATACATTTCACTTAACCTAATTGCTGGGGCTACCAACGGGTGCAAGTTTACAATTGGCGTGGTGTTGCTAATGTATTTTTGAAGAAATGATCGCTCCGCTCCGCCACTGGTTAATGTTCCTTTTAAAAACCATTGTGCAAGGCGCCAATCATATCCTCCTACTCCATTCTTTTCGAAAATATCTTCAATGCGTGAGGTTGTAGCACTAAATGTTGGATTAGAATTAGCATACAGCGCTTCTAGCTTTTTTGCCTGATTGGGAATTGCCCAAGATGAGATAAGTTCTGGGTAAAAAATCCTGTCTTTTTTAGTAACATCTGTGGCCACAAAATCTGCTTCTTTAGTAAAAGGGAATTTGTTCGAATTGATTACCTCAAGTGCATTTGAAAGGCTTTGTGCCAGTTCATTTTTATACAAATAAGCTCTTGCTAATTCGCCACAGGTAGAATAGTAATTCATCCGCATACGTCTATTCTGTAAAAACAAATCATTGGTGGTTGTTTCTGTAGCGCCAATGGTAGATGGATAACCTACCACATAAGCGCTAGACAAAATTGGATCTCCTTTTTTAAGCAAAACCTTAGCAGCATTTAAGTCTGCAATTACTTTATTAAGTGTCTCTGCTACTGTAGAAAATGGTGTGCTTTTAATTTTCACTTCTGTTACATAAGGAATGGCTTTTGCATTTGGCCTGCTGATAAAAGAAGGTGCATAAATCCTTAACAAATCGAAGTGTAAATAAGCACGAAGCGTTAATGTTTCTCCCTTAATAATTTCGTAATTATTACCAGTAAAAAGACCTTTTTTAGAATCTATTGCTTCAAGAATATAGTTACAATTCACAATAGCTTGATAGGCTGCTGTCCATACCTTATCGTTTCTTGAAATATAACTAAGGTCTGAATAGGAGAAGTTTGCAATGTTCTGATAAGAGAAATCTATAAAATCATAATTCTGAGCCTTCACCTCCAAATCGCCAAATGTGAGGTATTCTCCATATAAATTGCTAGATGAACATAGGGTATAAACACCATTTAAAGCTTCCTTAAACCCATCTTCTGTATTAAAAAGAAGGTTTTTATCAACTTGCGACTCTGGTTGTACATCTAAAAACTTTTTGCATGATGAGGTAACCATCGCCAAAATAATTAGGTAAAATATTTTTTTCATCGTGTTAATGTTTAAAATGTAGCTTGAAGCGCAAAGGTTACACTTCTTGCAAATGGATAATTAATACCTCGCTCAATTTGAACGCTAGATGTTTTGAAAATATCATTGGCTGTAATAGAAGCTCTTAGTCCTTGCATCCAAAGTTTTCTGGCCAATGCTTTTTTAAGATCGTATGATACATAAACAGACCTTAGCTCTAGCAAATTGTCTTTTTGGATAAACCTCGATGTAGCTTTGGTTTGACCTAAATCAGCAATATTTTTGTAGAACACAACGTCTCCAGGTTTTTGCCAACGTTGTGCAAGCACCCTGCTATCTACATTATATCGTGGATCGGCATTTTCAACTCTATCTACCAATGTTTGATTGTACATATCGCCACCAAAACGATAATAAAAACTAAAGCTCAATAAGAATTGCTTGTATGTAATGTTACCTCCAAAACTTCCTTCTGCTGTTGGCGTGGCATCACCTACTGGTTGCGTATCTCTAATATCATAATCGTAGGTTAACGAGCCATCTCTTTTCACGTAGATTTCTTTTCCATTTTCTGGATCTATGCCTCTAGATTTTACTGCATAAAAGGTGTTTAAAGATTGACCTTCATTGTAACGCAACAATGGAACGCCAGCAACTTTATTGCTGTCTACAGATTGAAAATCATCAATACTTTGATTATAAGCTTTTAATGCATTTCCAATTTTTACAATCGTATTGGTATTGTGAGCTACGTTAGCAGTTAAATTAATGTTCCAATTAGTGGTACGCATGGCGTTTAAGGTCAAATAAAGTTCATATCCCTTGTTTGCCATATCGCCCAAGTTTTCTTTATAAGTTGTAAATCCTGTTGATGGAGCAACGTTGATATCTACCAATAAGCCCTTTGTTAACTTGTAATAATATCTAGGAGTAAGCATTAATCGGTCTTTAAAAAAGCCTAAATCGATACCTGCATCAAAGTTTGTTGTTTTTTGCCACTTCAAGTTTTCGTTACCATAACCTTGTACTATGGCGCCCAAACCTGTTGCATACCAATTAGAAGTTTGATAGCCATAAATCGATTTACTCAAATATGGCGGAAAAGAAACTGAACCTGTTAAACCCCCAGTTACTGAAAGTTTAAACCTACTTATCACGTTAGCCAAAGGCTCCATGAATTTCTCTTTGTGCATGTTCCATCCTAACCCACCTGCATAAAAAGGAGCAAATCTGCTGGCAGCGCCAAATGCCGATGAGCCATCAAGGCGGAAAGTTGCATCTAATAAGTATTTATCCTTAAAGGAGTAGTTTCCAGAGAAGAAATTACCGATAGAACGACTTTTTAATACATTGCCAGCTGGTGCTGCATTTGGCAAATAGGTTCTAGCAAAGCCGATGTTGGTGAAACGATCGTTAGAAAAACCTCGAGCACTAAAATACTTAAAATCTGCTCTTGAAGAAATCACGTTACTCCCCAACACCAAGTTAAAAAAGTGATCTTTTACCATCTTGTTGTATGATAAAGTCATGTTTCCATCTAATGTTAATCGATCTGAAGACGAAAAGTCATAACTTCCTCTATTTTGAATCTCGGAAGCTGGCCCGTTAAAGAAAGTATTACTTAATGGCGAGACAAAACGATCTGCACTTGACCTAGTTTTATTCAAGTTAACCTGACCTTTAAGCCTCAATGCTGGTGTTAGCTTCCAATCAGCAGATAGCGCATCAACAAATTCCAGATATTCATCTTTATTAAAATTGGCTAATGACGCTTCAAACAAGGGATTAAATACGGGTACATTTTTATACTGATCTGCCCCGCTTCTTTTTGTATCTACTCGCCAATTGGCTATTTCCCTAATTAATTTTCCGCTTGCATCAGTCATCGGATAATAAGGGTTCATGTACACATAGGTAGAAAAATCACCGTATTTAGAATTGGTTGCATTTACCTGCGTTAAAGTAACTTCGTTTTTGATGATTAACTTTCTGCTTGGGTTATAGCTAAAACTCATCCCTCCACTGAATTGGTCTCTACCAGATTCTTTCATGACACCAGGCCTTGTTTGATAACGTAAATCAACTCCATACCTGAAGGTAGAATCTCCACCCTGTGCAAAAACAGACTGTTTCTGTCCGTAGGTATTTCTAAGTGGTTGCGATAACCAGTAAGTATTTACGCCACTGGCTACGTTTCTTAATTTACCATAATAGGCTGCGGCTAATTCATCTGGCGTTCCAACGTTAGTATTATTTATACTAGAACTATAAAGTCCAGCCATTTCTTCATATCGCAGTTTGTCTGCCGCATTAAGTAAATGATAATCAGACAAGTCTGGAGCAGTGAAAACAAATTCTGAGTTATAGGAAAATTGCAGCTTACCAGGAATTGGAGCTTTGGTAGTAATAACTAAAACACCATTTGCTGCTCTTGAACCATATACGGCCGTTGCTGCTGCATCTTTTAGCAATGTGATAGATTCGATCCTATTGATATCTAAATCGGTTACTTTTTGCAAACTCACTTCAAAGCCATCCATGATAAATGCTGGCAGATTGTAGTTACTTGAAAGGTTATTACGATCTAGTACATTGTCGCCAATAGATGGTAAGGCAGTAGCGCCACGCACATTAATTTTTGGCAACGCATTTGGATCGGCGCCGACCAAATTGTTATCGAGAATTTTAAATGATGGATCGAAAGATT
>SEDG01000945.1 GCA_004295885.1 Pedobacter sp.
AAGCATGGAATAGTTGTATTGAAGGCTAGTTAATTATGCAGCACGGTACAGGATGATTTAATGCGATTTAAATAATAATTTGAGCAATAATTTTTATCTAGCTCAATATTTGTGTTAGCATTAATAATTTACCAAATATCGTTATGAACATCAAAAAAATCATCTTCGTGGTTGTATTGGGCTTACTTGCCAATCAACTCTGTGCCCAAGAATATATCATCACCAAATTAGGTGTTAAAAACGATAGCACTTTATTACAGACCAAAGCCATTCAACAGGTAATTGATAAAGCATTTGCCAAGGGTGGGGGAACAATTGTTATCCCTAAGGGAACTTATTTAAGTGGGGCGCTCTTTTTTAAGAAGAAAACAAAATTACGTTTACAAGAAGGAGCTGTTTTAAAGGGTTCTGACGAAATTAAAAATTACCCATTTATTCCATCACGTATGGAAGGACAAAGCCTTAAATATTTTGCGGCTTTGGTTAATGCATATGAGGTAGATGGTTTTACTATCACTGGACCAGGAGAGATTAACGGTAACGGACTTAAGTTCTGGAAACAGTTTTGGGCAGGCAGAGATTCTGTAGCAAAAATTAAAAAAACCTTAACCAATTTAGAAGTAAGCAGGCCACGTTTGGTATTTATTTGGGGCAGTAACAATGTGAAAATTCAAAATGTAAAGTTCCGGAATGCTGGCTTTTGGACTACCCATTTATACCAGTGTAATAATGTGTTGATTGAAAATGCAGATATCCGATCGCCATTTAAACCTGTTAAAGCACCAAGCACTGATGGGATTGATATTGATGTTTGTAAAAAAGTGACCATCAGAAATTGTTATATCTCCGTAAATGATGATGCGATTTGCATTAAGGGTGGCAAAGGACCAACAGCGCATCAAATGCCTGAAAACGGGATGGTGGAAGATGTGTTGATAGAAAATTGTACCATTGGCAATTCTCATTCAAATGTGACGATGAAAAATATCAAAGTGGAAAGTGTAAAGTTTGGCGAAATGAACGGGAATTTGCCAGACACTGTAACAGGCTTTTTGTTTAAGGATATCGAAGTGACTACAAAAAATCCTGTGCTAACCAATAAATATGAGGATGTTAAGTTTGAAAATGTGATGGTTAACGGTGCTCCCTTGGTGGTTAAAAAGGTAAACACGGCAGGGAAAGATACTAGTCAGTAGCGGATTTAAATTACGTCATCTCGACGATAGAGCCTGTCCCGATTTATCGGGAAGAGATCTTCAAGGAGATATCTCTTCGATTTGTTTTATTATTCCATGAAAAATCTTTGTCTCAGTATATTAGAATAAACCTCCTATATCAATTTCAAATTAAGTTATATTAGCATCCTCAGTATACAACCCCTATGAAAAAAATGATTACTTGCTGCATTGCCTTAATCTTTACTACGGTTAGCTTTGCTCAAAAACAAAAAATTGAATTAAGATTAGTTAAAGGACAAACTTACAATCAGCGTCTG
>SEDG01000222.1 GCA_004295885.1 Pedobacter sp.
ATAAATGTCATCGCTCTAGTAAAAAATATATCAATAAAGTGGGTTCTACTACCAGCAAGCCAATCCATATTTTGCGTAGAATGGTGTATAGAATGGAAGCGCCATAAAGCTACCCTTGTATGGAAAAAGCGATGTGCCCAATATTGAAATAAATCTGTGGTAAAGAAGGCGAGAAACAAACCTACAATAAATGGTAGCCCCTGTATCCAAGTATGCAAACCCTCGAGGCCAGCCCACCCAAAAAAAAGAATAGCAGGTTTTTGCGTTACAATGCCGAAAAACTGAATAAAAAGATGGCTAATTACAAAGTAAGTTAAATCGGTTCTCCACTCTTCATGAAATTTTGTCTGAGATTTGTTTTTTGGAAAAAATAATTCTAATGGAACGAAAATGGCAACCATTAATAGCAAGTCTAATATCATCCAGTCTAAACCAAAGTGCCATGTGCTTTTCGCCACGTCTGTACCTTGTACAGTTAATGCGCCCAAAATAATTGCTAATCCAGTAATGGAAGAGCCAATCATGGCAAGCCCTATTTTTTTGCTGAGCAATAAACTTATTAAAGCAAAAAAGAACGAGGCAATTACCCCAAAAATCATCAGCGCTTCTGCTATACTTTTGGTATAAACTTCTCTAAATTCTGGAGTCGTGAGTTGCTCTGGGTATTTGAAACAGAAGACGCTCAATAATACCAAAACGGCCAAAAAGATAGAGATGTAACCGCTAATTGTACCTTGACCAACTTTTAATCGCTTAGACATATTTTATATTTTGAGCTCAATAATACTTAAATTTTGGGGCAACTTTTTTAGAAGATTTCAAATTTAACTGTGAGTTATGGTAATTCTCGGGAATAGTTATTTCTTAAACAAATGCTTAAATTGTTGATGAAGAGTGTTGCTGTTGTTCTTTAAAATTATCCCTATTTTTGAAACCTAAATGATTAAATACCTACGCCTTTTCCTGCTGCCTTTTTCTGTAATTTATGGTTTTATCATCCTGATAAGGAATAAGCTATACGATTGGGGCATTTTTAAATCTACAAAATTCGATTTACCTGTAATTTGTATTGGTAATTTGGTGATTGGTGGCGCAGGAAAAACACCCACTACAGAATATTTAGTTAGGCTTTTGGCAGATTACAAAATGGCTATTTTAAGTAGGGGTTATGGCCGTGAAACAAAAGGTTTTTTATTGGCGGATGAAAACTCAACTGCAAAAACCATAGGCGATGAACCTATGCAATATTTTCGAAAATTTAAAGACATTACTGTTGCTGTTTGTGAGGATAGGGTTTTTGGTATTAATCAATTAAAAAATAATCACGATGTTATTTTGTTAGATGATGCTTATCAACATCGAGCTGTAAAAGCTGGATTTAATTTATTGCTTTTTGATTATGCCAGCACCCAAAAATTTCAATTTTTGTTACCTGCAGGTAATTTAAGAGAGCCTTGGAGCAATTATAATAGAGCGCAAGCAGTACTGGTTACAAAAACACCACTTCCATTAAATATGGTGGACCAAATTGAGGTACGAAGAAAAATAGACACTAGAATAGACCAGCGAATATCATTTTCATCTATTAAATATGGTAACCTCGTTCATTTGCATACCGATGAAACGGAAGAGATTACAGCTGGAAATGTTATTTTTCTTTTAACAGCAATTGCCAATCCAAAACCATTAGAGGGTTATTTAGCACAATTTTCTAAAGAAATTTTAAAGTTCGAATATCCCGACCATCATAATTTTAGCAGTGAAAATATTAATAACTTAATTACTGCGTTTTACAATCATCCTGGTAAGCAAAAAATAATAATTACAACAGAAAAGGATAGTCAACGTTTATTAGACTATAATTTTGCAGATTTACTGCTAAATTTGCCGATATACTACCTGCCAATAGAAATAGAATTGGCGCCAAAAGATAAATTTACCTTTGATAAAAATATATTAGACTATGTTGCAAACCATAAAAGAATCAGTTGAGTATCTAAAACGTAAAATAGGCGAGTTTGAGCCTGAAGTTGGAATTGTATTAGGTACAGGGCTAGGTGGTTTAGTGAAAGATATTGAAGTTGTACATAGCATCATGTATTCTAGTATTCCTAACTTTCCAATTTCTACTTTAGAATTTCACTCTGGGAAGTTAATCTTCGGTACCTTAAAAGGTAAAAAAGTAGTCGCCATGCAAGGCAGATTACACTACTACGAAGGTTATTCAATGCAACAAATTACTTTTCCAATAAGAGTATTGAATGCCTTGGGCATTAAAACCCTATTTGTTTCTAATGCTGCAGGCTCATTGAATCCAGCATTTAAAAAAGGTGATTTGATGATTATTAATGACCACATCAATTTGCAACCAGAAAGCCCGCTTCGTGGTTTAAATGATTCAGATTTAGGTCCTCGTTTTCCAGATATGAGCCAACCTTATAATCGTAACTTAATAGCCGAAGGATTAAAAATTGCCAAAGCAGAGAATATAACTTGCCACCAAGGCGTTTACTGTGCTGTAACTGGCCCAAATTTAGAAACCAAGGCAGAGTACAAGTATTTAAGAATCATTGGTGGAGATGCAGTTGGAATGAGCACTGTACCAGAAGTCATCGTAGCAAACCACATGGGATTACCAGTTTTTGCTATTTCGGTTTTAACCGATGAAGGTTTTCCTGAAGACTTACAGCCATTTAATTTAGAAGAGATCCTAGAAACTGCCGCACAAGCAGAACCAAAAATGACACAAATCCTTAGCCAGCTTATTGCTACATTATAATGCGTAAAATAATTGCATCCATCACATTTTGTCTTTTGGTTTTTTGCTTTGCAAACTCTTTTGCGCAAGATTTAAAAACTAACATCAATAACAACAAAGACTTAGATTCCTTAAGGAAAAAGGAAGAAGGTGGTGCAGATTCTGTAGTTTTTAATTCGAAATTTGTTAGGTACACTTCTTATAAATTGACTAAAGATAGCATCAGGACAATTCCTATAGATACTGGTTTAACGGGAATACAGAATTTTAGCCCAATTGCGCAGCCTCGCAAACCAATTGTAGGGACTGGACTATTAGGTTTAGCAGCAACATCAATGTTATTCGAGCCCTCAAGAACAATAGGGTTCGACGCGGGGTTTCATGCTCTAGATTTTTATATCTTAAATCATGACGACATTAGATTTTATCAAGCTCGATCGCCATTTACACGATTATATTATGTAAGTGGTTCTGATAAAGAGCAAGTTTTGCAGCTTTTGCATACCCAAAACATCAAGAAAAACTGGAATGCAGGAGCTCAGTTTAATCGAATAGGAGCAAATGGAGATTATTTTCATCAAAGAGGAGACGATTTAAATGCTTCAGTTTTTACATGGTATCAATCTACAAACAAACGATATAACCTTTGGGCCGATGCTGTTTTCAATACCATGAAAGCGCAAGAAAATGGCTCCATTTTGAAAGATGATATTTTTGAGCCTTCAGGAGCAACATTGGTAGATAAATTGGCAGAACCTACGCGACTAAGAACCGCCAAGCAATTATTTAGAAAAACATCCCTGATGTTAAAACAAACTTATTTTGTGGGCAGAATAGACAGTACGGGTGTAAACACAGCTCAGAATATATTACCTACAAACAAGATAACCTATACATTAACTTATACAAAAGACGCTTATTCATTTAAAAAAGACGAGGATGATGCTTATCATGTTTTGCCAAAAGGCTTAGTTGATTCTCTTTTCACTAACGACTCAACCAACGTGATGCACG
The DNA here is from genome assembly GCA_004295885.1 of Pedobacter sp. Taxonomy (GTDB): domain Bacteria; phylum Bacteroidota; class Bacteroidia; order Sphingobacteriales; family Sphingobacteriaceae; genus Pedobacter. The sequence continues at coordinate 3,773 of SEDG01000222.1, forward strand.
TACAAAATGAATTTATTTATAGTTTCTTTTTACGAGCAAAAGGTATTTCATTTATCAAGAATGAATTAAAAATTGATGCAGGTATTAGACATGATTTTTACGATTTTAAACAATATGGATTGTTAAGAAATCCAATCCAAGGGCAAGCAGACACTGCCAAATATTACGACCGTACCTCAGCATTTCAGAACATCACCTTGTTGGGAACTTTAGGTTATAGATTTAGTAATCGATTAGATTTAAATTTAGATGTTCAACAGATTTTTCAAGGAGAAAATGCTGGCGATTTTATGTACGAAGCCAAGAGTAATCTTTTACTAAGCAATAAATTTGGTAGAATTATTTTAGGTGCTTATCTGCAGAGTAAATCACCAGAAGAGGTTTTTAGAAAATACTATGGAAATCACTACAGATGGGATTTTACAAATAGATTGGATAGTACATTAGATAGAACAAAAACTGTAAGTGCGTCTTTCGGTTATGTGAATGATAAGTACAAGTTCGATGCTTCAGTAAATTATTATCTAATTACCGATTATCTGTACTTCGCTCAAGAGGGGAAAAATGGTATCAGACCTAAACAAGCCAGTGGAGATATCAATTTACTTAAAATAAGTATAGGTAAGAAGTTTACTTACAAAAGCTTTCACCTAGATGCTTATGTGGTTTATCAAAAAACTGACAGCAAGAATATCTTGAGAACTCCAGAAGTTTACACTTTCAATAGTCTGTACAAAGACCAAACCTTCTTTAGGGTGTTTAAAACGCAAATAGGTATCGACGTGAGGTATAACACGCCTTATAACAATCTTTCTTACTCTCCGGCAGCAAGCCAATTTTACAATGGTGATGCTATCGCTATGGGAACAAAGCCTGTTGTTGATGTTTGGGTTAAAGCAGGGTTGCGCAGGGCGAATTTATTCTTAAAATACGACTATGTTAATCAGGGATTGTTTAACGGAGGACGATTAACGTAAGAGAGTCGGTAGTCTACAGTCGGTAGTCTTGAGTATATTGTAACTCAAGACTGCTGACTCGGAACTCAAAACTAAGTCTTCTGTGGTTTCTTCTTCGCGGCAGGAAATAAAACATTATTTAGTATCAATCGATAACCTGCAGAATTTGGATGTAAACTTAAATCTGTAGGTGGGTCGTTTACTTGATGTTGGTAATCTTCTGGGTCGTGGCCGCCATAAAACGTAAATTGTCCTTTTCCTATCTCACCGTGTAAATAGCGAACTTCATTGCCACCTTTATTTTCTCCCAAAACCGTAACGTTAGGTTTAACCAAATTCTTTTTAAAAGCAGTGGTTTGCCCCATAAAACCCTTAATCACTTTATCGTGGTCTTGAGTGAGCATGGTAGGCACTAAATCCCATTTTGCAGAGAAATCAAACAAGGTAAAATAATCATTGCTTTCATTAAAATTTCTGGTTTGGGTAGCGTCGATATCAGAAAATTCATAACGTTCAGGATTCATATCTAGCTTAAAATCCTTAAAGGCAACACTTTTACTATAATCTAATTTTTGTTGTGCATTGGCATCCGTGCCATCTCCATCAAACATACTTTCTGCAATGTCAACGCCTTCTGCAGCGAGTGCGATATCAAAGCTATCTGTTCCAGAACACATGGCGAAAAGAAAGCCTCCGCCAGCACAAAACTCTTTAATATGTTTAGCTACTGCCAATTTCATTTCAGAAACTTTTTTAAATCCGTTTCTTTTCGCCGCTGCTTCTTGATATTTCACATCTTCGCGGTACCAAGTTGCGTTTCTAAAAGAACTCCAAAAGCGTCCATACTGGCCAGTAAAATCCTCGTGGTGTAAGTGCAGCCAATCGTAACTGGTTAACTTGTCTTTTAAAATTTCATCATCGTAGATAATGTCATAAGGAATTTCGGCGTAAGTTAATACCAAGGTTACGGCATCATCCCATGGTAACTTGCTTTTTGGAGAATAAACGGCAATTTTTGGGGTTTTCTCCAGCTTTACCATCTCCATATTTACATCTGGATTATTGATTTCATTTAAAATCGCATTCACTTTGCCATCGGCTAAAATTTCATAAGAAACGCCGCGAATCTTACACTCGTCCTCCACAACTTTAGCATATTTAACTAAAAATGTATATTTTTTGCAGCCCATTTAAAAATATTTACGTTCTTTAAAACGTTAAATTAAAGCAATTGATATAGATTTATAATTTCTTGACAGGAAATATACCTTAATACTATAGCTAATCGTTTCTAATTGTTAAATTTGCTCCCCGCAAACAAGAACGATTAACATTAAGTTGATGAAATAAAGTGCAGGTTTGTAGTCTTAAAAACATTTCAAAGAAAAAAAATATACAATGAGTAAAGCAATAATAAAAACCGAAAAAGGTGACATGACTGTTGAGTTTTATGATAATGATGCTCCTAAAGCAGTTGCCAATTTTAAAAAATTAGCTAGCGAAGGCTTTTATGACGGAATCGCGTTTCACCGTGTAATTCCTAATTTTATGGTTCAAGGTGGTTGTCCTAACTCTAAAGATGGTGCAACTGGTATGGCTGGTACTGGTGGTCCTGGTTACAAAATTGATTGTGAAACAAGTGGTGGAAACCAATATCATGATCGTGGTGTTTTATCTATGGCGCATGCTGGTAGAAACACTGGTGGAAGTCAGTTCTTTATCTGCCATAGCAGAGCTAACACAGCACACTTAGATGGTGTACATACTGTTTTTGGTAAGGTGATAGAAAATGTAGATATTGTAGACGATATTAGACAAGGTGATAAAATCTTGACTGTTGAAGTTTTAGAAGATTAATAAATAGATTTGAGATATGAGACATTAGATTTGAGACCAGTTCTTTAAGCTAAACTCTTTCTCTAGTAAATGTTAGACAATAGATTTGAGTATTTGATTTGAGCCAATTTCTCATATCTCATATCTCACATCTCACATCTCAAAAAAAATATGAATTTAAGAGGAATTGTTGCCGTTTCTGGCAGACCAGGTTTATTTAAACTTGTTGGACAAAATAAAGGCGGTTACGTTTTAGAAAGCTTAGATGCGCAAAAATTAAAGATTGTTGCAAATATTTCTAACACAAAATTAGCTTCGTTGGAAGATATTACCATCTATGGTGAAGACGAGGATTTAAAATTAATTGATGTTTTAGCAAATATTGACGCAAAAAAAGCAACTGCTCCAGATGCTAAAGCCGACAATAACGTATTAAGAAGTTTCTTCGTTGAAGTTGCTCCTAGCCATGATCAAGAAAAAGTTTATGCTTCTGATATGAAGAAGATTTTATCATGGTATCACATCATTAAAGATATGCCTTTGTTTACTGAGGCAGCTCCAGGTACAGAAGAAGAAGGTGCTAAAGGTGATTTAGAAGTAAAACCGAAAGCTGCTCCAAAAGCAAAACCAACAAATGCTAAAGCGCCAACTGCAAAATCAGCACCTGCTAAAAAAGCAAGTATGACTAGCAAAAAAGGAGTTTAAAATAATTTACAACAACTTTAAAACACCAGTTTCTCATTTTGAAACTGGTGTTTTTGTTTTAACGACCAAATGGTCTGTACATTAAGATTGCTAGTGCAACAATTATAATTACAGAAATCCAAATCGCAATTCTAATATATTTTTGTTCTTTTGAAGTATCTGATTTGAAACGATACTTTCTTTTATAATCTGGGACCATGATTCCTCCTTTTTATTTATGATGTTTAGTGGCTTATTATTCCATAACGTAATTTCTAAAGCGAAAGTTTTTTAAGCATGGTGATAAGGTTCGTTCTTTAAAATGGTAAAGGCTCTATATAACTGCTCTACAAAAAACAACCTTACCATTTGGTGTGAGAAGGTCATGTCTGAAAGTGAAATGCTTGTATTAGAC
>SEDG01000223.1 GCA_004295885.1 Pedobacter sp.
GAGAACAACTAAAACTACTACTTGTAAAAAGAGCTTTAGAGCCAGAAAAGGATAAATGGAGTTTAATGGGCGGCTTTATTGGCGACGATGAAAATTTAGACGGAGCTGCGAAGCGAATTCTATTGCAGCTAACGGGCTTACATGATGTATATCTAGAGCAATTACATGCCTATGGCACTCCAGACCGAGACCCAATAGAACGCACTGTTTCTGTTGCTTATTTTGCCCTAATTGACATTAATAAATACAGCAAACAATTGAACGATCAGTACCATGCAGAATGGTTTAAATTAAAAGAAGTGCCTGATTTAATATTTGACCACCCTAAAATGGTTAAAGCCGCAATGGACAAAATCCGTTATCAAGCAGCCTTGCACCCCATTTTATTTGAGCTTTTACCTAAAAAATTTACAATTCCGCAATTACAAGCTTTGTACGAGCAGGTTTATGACTCTCCAATAGACAACAGAAACTTTATCAGAAAAATAACGGCCAGCGGATTGCTAATTAAACAAGCCGAAAAAGATAAATCGAACTCAAGACGTGGTGCTTTTTACTTTAAACTGGATAGGCAAAAGCACAGGTCTCAATTTCAATCTTTCCTTAATTTTATTCCAAAGGCGATAAAATAAGGAATTGCACCTGTTGTAAATTAGATTCACTGGCCTTACTACCTATTTTTTCAAACAAATTAGCTATATTGGTGTTAATCTGCCAAACAAATAGCTGTTCATGAAAGAATTTCCGCTCACCGTAAAAAGGTCCATTGAATTATTGGGTATCTGCTTAGTTATTGCCATTTTGGTCATAGGTAGAGATATTATTATGCCAGTAATTATGGCATTTTTCATCAGCATCATGCTGTTACCTATCTATCGTTTCCTAAGAAAATATAAAGTTCCAGAATCCCTTTCCATCATTTTGCCGATTCTCTTTGTACTCATTTTTATCGCAGGGATTGTTTGGTTTTTCTCCGCACAGATTGGTATTTTGGTTGATGATTTTCCTCAAATAAAACAGAATGTTGCCAAACATTTACAGTCGCTAAAAGAGTGGATAAGTGACCTTTCGGGCATTAACACCAACAAGCAAGAAGCTTTCTTAAAAGAGAAAAGTGACGATTTACTTTCAATGGGAGGCAAAGCCGCAAGTGGTGCTGCTGTTACTTTGAGTGGTGTTTTTGTGTTTGTTGGTCTATTGCCTATTTACATTTACCTTATTTTATTTTATAAGGATATCTTACTTCGTTTTTCGTTCATGTGGTTTAAAACAGACGACCATTCAAAAGTGAAAGAAGTAGTTTATGAAACGGAATCTATCATTAAAAGCTATTTAGTTGGCTTATTAATTCAAGTAACTTATATGACCATCCTTTTAGGGGGAATTTTATTGTTAATTGGTATAAAACACGCTTTATTAATCGGCGTAATTTTCGCATTATTGAATCTAATTCCATACGTTGGTGCCTTAATAGGAAACTTAATTGGTGTTTTGTTGACCCTAACTTCATCAACCGAACTATGGCCTGTAATAACGGTTTTAGGGGTAATTGCAGTCGTTCAGTTTTTAGATAACAATATTTTGATGCCTCGAATTGTAGGTTCAAAAGTAAAAATAAATGCCTTGTTTTCTATTTTGGGGGTTTTTATAGGTGGAGCAATCGCTGGGGTTTCTGGAATGTTCCTCTCCCTTCCTATTATCGCTGTAATGAAAATTATTTTCGATAGAAGCGAGCAGTTTAAACAATGGGGTGTTTTGTTGGGTGATGAAAGACCAGAGAAAAGTCCGATGACCTTTGCGAGATTTAGAAGCAAAAAACCATAATTGCTGCTAAATTGGTAGCAATATTTACAACCTTAGCGTGAGCACTAGCGTGGATGAAATCAAATCCGAGGATCGCAATAAAAACCAAAATCAGGAATGAGCCTGTTCCTGGACCAATTAATCCATCATAAAAGCCAATGATTAAACCAAATAGAGCCGCCAGCAAAACCTGTTTTTTAACAGAATGTTCTTTATGTTGATGAATGCCAAATTGCTTATTGAAATAAGTGTAAATAGCCACTACAATGAGTACAACTAAAATAACTGGCTTTATCACTGCATTATTAATCATACTTACCGAGTACGCACCTAAAAGTGAGGCACTGAAAGCGGCAATAACACAAGCAATTAATACTTTATAATTGAACTTAACCTGCTTTGCGTACTTAAAAGCAGCAACACTTGTCCCGAAAAGAGAAGGAATTTTTACCGTTCCAAAAATACTGGCAACTGGGTAATGAGGTAAGATAAGTAAAGTTGCAGGCGTTTGCAATAAACCTCCACCGCCCACAATGGCATCAATAAAACCAGCTGCAAATGCAGCTAGGCAAAGGAGAATGAGTTCTTGTAGAAATGTGTTTGTCATTTAGTGCTTGTTTGTCATTCAGAACGCAGCAGCTTGTCCCGACTTCTTGGGGAACGAATCTAATTAGAGATAGGGAACAATGTTTCTTATTATTAATTTTCGGTCGGTGAGACACCGACCGATAGACTTAACATTGGCTATAAGCTTTTGCTGCTGTAGAAATTTCAGTAGGATATTTTGCCAAAAGCATAATCATTTCTAATTCAGTTTCTGAAAGTGCTCCAAACTCCAAACTCTTAACTCCAGACTTATATTCCGCTTTTAACAACAAAGATTTAATTCTTGCGTGAGTGTATTGTATAAATGGACCTGTATGCCCTTGAAAATCGATGGATTCTGATGGGTCGAATAATAGACGTTTTTTAGGCTCAACTTTTAATAAAAAATATTTTAAAGCACCTAGTCCGATGTTATAATAAAGTTCATTTTTTTCCTCGTCAGAGAAATCGTTTATTTTGCCTAAAGCCTCCGTTTTCTGACGAGCTGTATCAATCATTTCCGCAACTAAATCATCTGCATCCACTACTGTTCCTTCTCTACTTTTCATCTTTCCGCTAGGTAAATCTACCATCCCATAACTTAAGTGATGTAAACCTTTTGCCCAACTTTTTCCTAGTTTTTTTAAGATTAAAAACAACACCTTAAAGTGATAATCTTGCTCATTACCAACTACATAAATAGATTGATCCATCTTAAAATCATCATACTTCATTTGAGCAGTTCCTAGATCTTGCGTAATGTAAACCGAAGTTCCATCAGCACGCAAAACTAGTTTTTGATCTAAACCATCAGCTGTTAAATCTATCCACACCGAGCCGTCTTCCTTTTTAAAGAAAACGCCTTTTTCCAAACCTTCATCAACAGTATCTTTTCCTAATAAATAAGTATTGCTTTCATAGTAGTATTTATCAAAATCTACACCTAAGTTTTTATAACTAATGTCAAATCCAGCATAAACCCAACCATTCATCTTTTTCCAAAGATTGATTACCTCTTCATCTCCTGCCTCCCATGCCAATAGCATTTGTTGGGCTTCTTTAATTAAAGGTGCATTCTTTTTGGCTTCGTCTTCTGTCTGACCTTCAGCAATTAAGGCTTTAATTTCTTTTTTATATTCCTTATCAAAAATGACATAATATTTCCCTACCAAATGGTCGCCTTTCAATCCTGAGCTTTCTGGCGTTTCACCATTGCCCCATTTCTCCCAAGCCAACATCGATTTACAAATATGAATTCCTCTATCATTAACCAAATTCACTTTAAAAACTTCGTAACCATCAGCTTTTAACAACTCGGCAACTGCATAACCTAATAAGTTATTACGAACGTGGCCTAAGTGCAAAGGTTTGTTAGTGTTTGGTGAAGAATATTCTACCATTACTTTTTGTCCGTTTGATTTTATTTTACCAAAATCATCACTCAATAACTCATTGTTCAACAAATTAATCCAGTAGCTTTCAGCGATGCTCAAGTTTAAAAATCCCTTAACCACATTAAAGGCAGTAATATCTTCAACGTTTTCTACTAAATATTCGCCAATGGCTTTTGCAGTTTCTTCTGGAGATTTTTTAGAGATTTTAGTAAATGGAAAAACGACAATCGTTACCTGACCTTCAAATTCCTTACGAGTTTCTTGTAGATTAATTAAACTCTCCGCAATTTCCTCATTGTAAATTTGTTTAATTGCATTAAGTGTGGCAGTGATAATAAAATTCATACCGCGAAAATAAGGAAAAAAGGCAAGAGTGAATAATTGTTTAACTGGTTAATCGGTTAATTGACTTTGAACAGCTCAGTTAACCAATTACACATTTTAAACAGTTAACCTATTTCCTAAAAAATTCTAATAGCTTTGTACAACAACATACCAAATATATGAGTAAACACGAGCAGGATTTTAAAGTTAACGTAAATACGGAAATAGGGCGTTTGAGGAAATTATTAATTCATAGTCCTGATAGTGGATTAGGAAAAGTTGTTCCTTCTAAAGCGCAAGATTGGCTTTTTGAAGATATTGTTCACTTAGATACTATCCGTAAAGGCGAATACGATTATTACTTAAAGCTGTTGATGTACTTTTTGGACCCTGAAAAAATTAAGGGAAACTTAGCGGCTATTGATTCAGAAGAAGCTAATCGTAATTTCTATAAGCCAGGACATAAAGACTTTCATAATTCTACTTCGGTTTTAGAAATCCAACAACTATTGATTGAGATGCTGGAAAATGAATCGATTAAGAAAAAATTAGTATCTGCAGTTTGCGCTATTGAAGGATGTACTTATAAATTACAACTACAATTAGCAGAAATGGATGCAAAAGAATTAGCCGAATTATGCATCTCTGGCACAATGGCTGATGATACAATGATTTTCGCACCCATACCGAATTTAATTTTCACGAGGGATGTGGGTACTACAATTAACAACTTCATTCTCCTAAATAAACCGGCAAAAAAAGCTCGTGCTCGCGAAACATTGTTGATGCGTTATTTATTTTTTAATCACCCAGTTTTTGAAGCATACAGAAATAATATCTTAGAAATTCCAGATGTTACGATGCATTTTTTAAGACCAGGTGATGAGCCTTCGTTTAGCACTACTTTAGAAGGTGGTGATGTAATGATGGTAAGTCCGAATCATGTTTTAATAGGTTGTAGTGAAAGAACATCAGAACATGGTGCAAATGAAGCCATTAAATTGTTATTTGAACAAAATGTAGTAGAAAAGGTAACGGTGGTTAAAATTCCAGCAAAGCGAGATTATATGCATTTGGATACTGTTTTTACACAGGTGAAAAGAAATACTTGGGTAATTTTAAACTCCATTGCGCACTCGCCTAAGTTTAACGCAGATGAACCGATTAACTTTCTGAAAGAACCAGAAAAACTGGAAGCTACGACTGCTATCCAATTTCATAAAGACAAACCAGGAGAGCCTAAATATTTCGAGCATGTTGAGGCTTTATTAGATGATATCAGCAGAAACGATTTACATAGCACCGAACCGACAAAAATCATTTATAGCGGAAACAATACTTTTCCTTATGATTCGCGGGAACAATGGACCGATTCGTGTAACTTGTTAGCTTTAAAAGAAGGTGTTGTGGTTGGTTATGATAGAAATGACAAAACTGTAGATGCTTTCAAGGCCGAGGGCTTCAACATTGTTGATGTAAAAGATTTAATTCAAGATTTGGAAAGTGGCAAAGCCGATGTAAATACAATGACAGATACTTTGATTTTAATGCCTTCTGCAGAGTTATCTAGAGCACGAGGCGGATTTCATTGTATGAGTTTGCCGATATTGAGGGATAACCTAGTTCATTAGTCATTGGTTCATTGGTGTATGACACATATCTTTGAACAATATCCAAAAGAGCCGAACTATGATGCGAATGAACCATTTCACTAATGAACAATTGAACTAATGAGCCAATCCACCAACCACATCTTAATGATTCGCCCTGTTGATTTTAAGTTCAACGAACAAACGGCTGGCAATAATAAATTTCAAGTAGCTTCAGCAGATGCTGATGTACAGCAACAAGCATTAGCAGAATTTGATGGTTTTGTAAATTTATTGCGTACAAATGGAGTTGATGTAACTGTAATCGATGACACCTTAGAACCTTCTACACCTGACTCAATTTTTCCAAATAACTGGGTTTCCTTTCACGATGATGGAGAAGTTATCCTCTACCCTATGTTTTCAGAAAATAGACGTGCAGAACGAAGAGAAGATATTATTAATACTGTAAGTGAACACTTTAACGTTGAAAAAGTAACCGATTTAAGCACAGATGAAGCCCAAGATATATTTTTAGAAGGCACAGGAAGTTTGGTTTTAGATAGGGATAACAAAATTGCTTATGCTTGCATTTCCATCAGAACAAATGAAATAGCGTTAACCAAATTTTGTAAGGCTACAGGTTATGCTCCAGTTGTATTTAACGCAGTTGATTCTAGCGGTTTTCCAATTTACCATACCAATGTGATGATGTGTGTTGGAGATAAATTTGCTGTAGTTTGTTTCGAATCCATTACTGATGTCAATGAACAAGAGACTGTTAAAAGCAGTTTGAAAAGTCATCAAAAAGAGCTTATAGAAATCAACTATGACCAAATGAATCGTTTTGCAGGAAACATGTTGCAGGTTAAAAATACTGATGGTGAAAATTTGTTGGTGATGTCTGAACAGGCTTATTTGTCATTGGATAAAAACCAAACTTCTGGCTTGGAGCAATATTGTAAAATCATTTACGCTCCTTTATATACAATTGAAAAAAATGGTGGTGGTAGCGCAAGATGTATGTTAGCAGAGGTGCATTTGCCATTGAAAGGATAATAACCGCAAAGGTTTTAATAGTTTTACTTGTGGTTGGTGTTATCACCAATCCACATAAATACAATTGGTCGGTGATAACACCAACCAAAAGTG
>SEDG01000224.1 GCA_004295885.1 Pedobacter sp.
CCAAAAATAAAGTAATCGAAGTGCTGCTTAGCTAATTGTTCTTTGGCATAAATGGCCAGCCATTCATTTTCTTCCCCCAAAAACTCTTCCTTTTTATTACTGGCTACTCTGCTACTTCCCGACCATCCATTAGCAATAAATAACCCAATACGAGGAGGCAGCATCGAAAATGCCCATTGGCAAAAAGGGTTTCTGAAGATTTTACGCAAAAATTTATATTTTGCATCGCCCGGACCAAGGCCATCTCCATGGTGTAAATAAAATTTCTTGTTATTCCTTTCAATGATTAATTCATCACTAACAATCTCAATCCCCATTTCTTCGGTAAAATAATCATTTACCCACATGTCATGATTGCCTTTAAAGAAATAGATTTTTATGCCGCTATCGCTCATTTGTGCTAGTTTCCCCTGCAAACGGATAAATCCCTTTGGGACAACGGTTTTATATTCAAACCAAAAATCAAATACATCGCCCATTAAGAAAAGCTCGCTACAATTTGGCTCAATAAAATTTAGCCAACTTACAATGTGTTCTTCTCTTTTTCTACTTTCAAGATAAGTAGGCGAGCCTAAATGAAAATCAGAAGCGAAATAGATATTCTTTGCCATCATCAATCCCAAAGGTAATTTAAAAAGCTTAAAGCAAAAAGAGAAAGCTAAAAGACAAGCAAAACATATCTAGGTAATAAATATTTTTTTCATGTTCAAAAACCCATTCATTTTCAGCTTATTTGCAATTGCAATACTTGCCTTTAGTCAAGGAAAACCCGTTGCTAAAATCATAATGACATATCCAGAAACAAAAAAAGATTCAACAACCGATAATTATTTCGGTACTATCGTAGCAGACCCCTATCGTTGGTTAGAAAACGACACTTCCGAAGAGACAAAAAAATGGGTTAATGCACAAAACACGGTAACCCACAATTACCTATCTCAAATTCCATACAGAGAAGATTTCAAAAAACGTCTAACAGAAATCTGGAATTACCCTAAAGAATCTGCCCCCTTCAAAGTCGGAGAATATTACTTATTTACTAAAAATGATGGCTTGCAAAATCAAAGTATTTGGTTCTTAAAACAAGGGTTAGACGGCAAAGAGGAAGTTTTTTTAGACCCAAATCAACTCTCTAAAGATGGTACGGCATCAGTTTCTTTGTTAGGTTTCTCTAATAACAAAAAGTATGTTTCTTACGCAATCGCTCAAGCTGGATCTGACTGGAGCAATATATATGTGATGGAAATTGCAACTAAGAAAAACTTGGCTGATGAATTAAAATGGACTAAGTTTTCGGGCGCAGCATGGAAAGGCGATGGCTTTTGTTACAGTAGATATGACGAACCTGCAAAGGGAATGGAGTTCTCAGCAGCAAACAAATACCAGAAAGTCTATTACCATAAACTCGGCGATTTACAAAAAGACGATCAATTGATATTTGAGGACCAAACAAATCCTAACTTATATTTTGGCGCACAAGTAACGGAAGATGAACATTTTTTGGTCATTTATGCAAGTGCAGGGACTTCAGGAAATGCATTGTTTTATCAAGATTTAACTTTACCAAGTAGCAAAATCGAATTGTTAGTTAAAGGTTTTGAAAACAATCACAATGTAATTGATAACGTAGGCGATAAATTATTGGTGAATACCGACTTAGAAGCACCTAATAAACAAGTGATGCTAGTAGACCCAAAAAATTCACAGCCTAAAAACTGGCAGAAAATAATACCAGAATCACAGCTTTCACTAGAAGTTGTAAGTACTGGCGGAGGTTTTTTATGGGCTTCTTATTTAAAAGACGCCAGTACAAACATTGTTCAGTTTAACTTAACTGGAAAAAGATTAAAGGATGTAAAACTGCCTGATATTGGCACTGTAACTGGTTTCGACGGCTTTAAAGATGATAAAGAATTCTTCTATTCCTTTACAAACTTCACAACTCCGGGTTTAACTTATCGTTATAATATCAGTGAAGGAGAATCGGTGCTTTATAGAAAATCAGCGTTAAAGTTTAATATTGAGGGTTATGAAACGAAACAAGTATTTTATCCATCAAAGGATGGAACTCAAGTGCCAATGTTTATCGTTCATAAAAAAGGAATCAAATTAGATGGGAATAATCCTGTTTTCCTTTATGCTTATGGCGGATTTCAAATTTCATTAACACCTAGTTTTAGTTTAGCTAGGATGCTGTTCTTAGAAAAGGGCGGCATTTATGTACAGCCTAGCTTACGTGGCGGAGGCGAATACGGCGAAGCATGGCACAAAGCAGGTATGTTGGAAAAGAAACAAAATGTATTTGACGATTTTATTGCAGGCGCCGAATATCTGATCAAAGAAAAATATACGAATGCTGATAAAATTGCCATATCTGGTGGGTCCAATGGCGGCTTACTAGTTGGAGCTTGTTTGGCCCAAAGACCAGAATTGTTTCAGGTTGCCTTACCTGCTGTAGGGGTTTTGGATATGTTGCGATATCATAAATTTACTGTAGGTTGGGGATGGGCCGTTGAATATGGAAGTAGCGATAAAAAGGAAGATTTTGATTATTTAATTAAGTATTCGCCTTTGCATAACATTAAGGCCAATATAAATTACCCGGCTACGCTAATTACAACTGCAGATCACGATGATCGTGTAGTGCCCGCACATTCATTTAAGTTTGCCGCAACCTTGCAAGCAAAGTACAAAGGAACCAACCCAATGTTAATTAGAATTGAAACCAACGCTGGCCACGGCGCAGGTAAACCAACCGCAAAAGTAATTGAAGAAGCGGCAGATGTATGGAGTTTCGTATTTCACAATTTGGGTATGAACTATTAACGCGGAATTAAATTCTGATTAACGCTGTGATAATTAGCAGAGTAATTAAAAACTACCAATTTAATAGATTTTATTAAAATAATGTAGAATATGTCTAAATAATGTGGTTGATTTCGTAACTTTGCCTCAAATTTTTTTGAATGATCTCTACTGATATAGCCATAATTGGCGCCGGTCCTGTTGGTTTATTTGCCATCTTCGAAGCTGGTCTACTAAAAATGCGTTGCCATTTAATTGATTACTTACCTCAAGTAGGTGGTCAGCTTTCAGAAATATATCCTAAAAAACCTATTTATGATATCCCTGGCTACCCTACTGTATTAGCTCAGGAACTGATTGACAATTTGGTTGAGCAAGCTAAACCTTTTCACCCAGGTTATACTTTAGGTGAGAGAATTGAAGGTTTGGAAAAACGTGGTGAAGCTGATTTTGTGTTAACCACCAATATGGGAACCATCATCGAAGCTAAAGTTGTGGTTATTGCCGGCGGCTTAGGTTGTTTTGAACCCCGTAAACCTGCGGTTGCTGGCCTAGAGCAATTTGAAAATGGTAGAGGTGTAAATTATATGATCCTTGATCCAGAGAAATATCGCGGTCAGAAAATGGTCATTGCTGGTGGAGGTGACTCTGCTTTAGACTGGACTATTTTCTTGGCAGATGTTGTTTCTGAGTTAACCTTGGTACATAGAAGCGAAAGTTTCCGTGGCGCACCAGATTCGGTTAACAAAGTAATGGAATTGGCTGAGAGCGGAAAAATAAACCTTGTTTTAAACAGCAACTTAAATTCGGTTTCTGGTGAAGGTAAATTAGAAAGTGTGGAAGTAATTCATAACCGTACCATGGAAACTACCACCTACGAAGCAGACCACTTAATCCCTCTATTTGGCTTAAGCCCTAAATTAGGACCTATAGAGCAATGGAATTTAAACATAAGCAAGAGTGCCATTGAGGTAAATACGGATGATTACTCGACTAATATACCGGGCATATATGCAATTGGCGACATCAATACATACACTAATAAGTTAAAACTAATTTTATGTGGTTTCCACGAAGCGGCTTTAATGAGTCACAGTGCATACCAATACATGAACCCAGGTATTAAATATACCATGAAATATACTACTGTAAACGGTGTAACAGAATTCTAAGAATGGAAGCAATAGATATTACAATCGAAGTAGAAGACCGTGAAGGCAATAAAAACACATTAACTGCGCCAACAGATATGGGCTTAAGTCTAATGGAGTTTCTAAAGGCGAGCGAGTACGATGTTTTAGCCACTTGTGGCGGCATGGCTTTATGCGCTACCTGTTGTGTAGATGTTATGGAAGGTGAAGAAAAGCTAAACGAAATGTCTGATGATGAATATGCCATGCTCGACACTTTACCAGACCTATTGCCTAACTCTCGGTTGGCTTGCCAACTTCAATTAAGTCCCGCAATGGATGGGCTTAAGGTGAGGTTGCATGCGATGGATTAACTTAATTACACCAAAGAAAAAAGCTACAATATAAATTGTAGCTTTTTTTATAACCCAATAAAAAAGCCCCCAGCAAAAGTTTGCTAGGGGCTTTCAATTTCTAAAAGATTATGGTTGTCTTACCCAAGATTCTCTTAAACCTCTATTAGCAAATGTCCAATCAATATTGAAACTCTTAGTTGCTACATTCAGCGTAAATGTTTGTATTGAATTAGCGTAGTTAGTAGCACCGTTATATGGTTTCACCTCAGTAATAGCAGTATTATCACCATTAAACTGATATTCAACAAAACCGCTATAAGTTTGAGCAATATATTGAACTCTAACACGGTTCGGTCCAACTGTAGATAACTTAATACCAGG
>SEDG01000225.1 GCA_004295885.1 Pedobacter sp.
TCAGTTTCCTTCATTAATGGAAAAGTTGCTAAAGAAAGCATATTACCTTTTTCATCTTCTTCACCGATATTCATTAACGCAACTTTCGGATTTTCTATCTGCATGATATGCTCAGCATACATACTTCCTAGAGCACCAAATTGCAATAAAATCTCTGGTTTACAATCTGCATTGGCACCAACGTCTAACATCAATCCTGTTCCGCCTTTTAATTTAGGAACAATGGTTGATAGACATGGACGAATAATTCCTGGAACTGTTTTTACGCTAAAAACCGCACCAACAAGCATAGCGCCAGAGTTTCCTGCGCTTGCAAATGAATCAATTTTGCCTTCCTTTAATAATTGGAAGCCAACTGCAATACTTGAGTTTGGTTTTTGAAGAATGGCTTTTGTTGGGTGTTCACCCATACCAATTACTTCATCAGTGTGTACATATTCAAAGTGATCCGGATTGAATCCATTCTCTGAAAGTAGAGGTTTAATCTGCTGGGTATCGCCAATAAGCACCAAGTGCTGATCGGGAGTTAGGGATTGATGAGCCGCTATTGCCCCCAAAACGTTCGCTTTGGGAGCATAGTCTCCGCCCATAATATCGAGACCTATTTTCATAGTAAAAATCTTTTGTGTGTAAGCAAAGCGCTAATTAATTCCAACAATCTAAGTTAAACTTAAACCAATGGAAAACACAAAAATTTTTCAGAAAATTAACCTATTGAAGTGTTTTCTATAACTAATTTACCGTTGTAGTACAAGTTACCATCAACATTGTAAGCTGTATGAGGAACGTGTATAGCACCAGTAGTTTGGCATGTAGCCAAAGAAGGAGCCACAGCTTTGTAGTGAGTTCTTCTTTTATCTCTTCTTTGTTTAGAAATCTTGCGTTTTGGATGTGCCATTGTCTTGTTTAATTATTATTTTAATTTTTTTAATGCAGCCCAACGAGGGTCGTCATTTTGTTCTTCTTCTTGTTCTGCCGATCCGCTTGCCAATTTCTCTAGTTTTGCAATCATTTCTGGATCGCATTTTACAGTTTGGCCAACTTGCTGGCAGGTATTTATATAAGGAACCGAAACATTGATTAATTCGTAAATTATTTCCGAAACATCAAGCGCACTTTCCTTTTTATTCAGCATGATGATTTCTAAATCATCACTTTCTAAATCGTCTTCTGCAAACTTGACAATTTGCCTTTCAGTTATATCAATCGGTTGGGCGAACTCAGCTAAACATTTATCACAATTCAATTGAATGGTTCCAAAGATATGGAAATTCAAAATCAACATTGTTTCCTGTTTATCTAATTCAACTTCAACTTTGAGCGCTCCATTTTTAACTAAAGAGTACTCAAATGCATCAAAGAAGCTTTTATCAATATCAAATTCGAATTGATGTTTGCCCAATTTTAAGCCAGTAAACGGGATTGAAAATTGTTTTAATGCCTTCAATTGTAACTAAATTTTAGCCTGCAAAGGTAGGAAATATATTTATAAAATGAAATATTTTTACAAAATGATTTTAGAAAATAATAGCCGCTGATTAGCAGATTTAGGTTCTGTAATTTTAATTAGCTGCAAAAGGCATTACATTCATTAAATCTATGTTTGCTATGTGCCTATGTGGTTAATGATTTGAAAAACAATGTCATTGCTTTTCGCTTTCTGCAGTCCTTCTTTCCGCTTTACTTCGTCCCGATGAAGAATAGGGCCTCGTGCTCGCTTCAATAAGGTTTAGTTAACAAAGGAAGTGGTTCTTAGGGAAATCGCTTGCCATTCATCGTTAAAATCAGAAATGATACTGCTTCGGGAGGTGAAGAATCGATCTCCAAAGGCTCGGAGTAGGCTTTCGTAATGACGATTAGTTTCGGAAACTTTGCGTTCCCTTCTCCTCAAGGAGAGCGGTTAGGGGTGAGGTGCCAAAACCATATCCTTCTCATTCCTGCTCCATTCGCTCCAAGAGCCAACATATAATTTCGGAATTTCTAAGCCTGCATAATCCATTGCCAATAATAAATGGCAAGCGGTTACGCCAGAACCGCAATGCACAATCAGGTTTTCTGATTTTACGTCTTCTAATGCCGTTTCTAAAACTTTTCTTAGCACTTTAGGATTAAAGAAAAACCCATTCTCATCTAAACTATTTGTAAAAGGAATATTTATAGCATTAGGAATATGACCTGCAATTAAATCGATAGGTTCGGTTAAACCTGCAAAACGATTGGCATCTCTAACATCTACAATGGTTTGATTACCTGTTTTGCTTGCTATTTCTACTTCATTGATATCAGCCAAAGGCAAATTCCAGTTCGTGATTTTATATTGTCCCACAGATTTTGGAATCTCGTCGTTAGCGTTAGTTGCAAATCCAGCTTTAATTGCAGCATCAAAACCACCATTTAAAACTTGAACTTTTGTATGTCCAATTGCTTTCAACATCCACCAAAAACGAGCAGCTGCATTACCGCCATTTTTATCATCATAGATTATAACATGTGTATCTTCATCGATTCCAAACTGCTGTAAAACTGCTGCAAAATTTGCAAGGCTAGGCAATGGGTGTCTTCCGCCTATGGCGAAATCTTTGATATTTGCTAAATCGGTATTTAAGTCAATATATAGTGCGCCAGCTAAATGATTTTCATCGTATCTCGCTTTCGAACCTGCACTCGCATCAATTAAAACATATTCATCTTGATTCAAAGTAAGTAGCTCTGAAGGCTGTATAATCGGAGATAATTTCATGGTAAGTTAATTTTTTAAACTAATTGATTTTGTTGTGTAAGACATCATCATTCCTTTAAAGAACGAGGTCTCTTGGGTAATTTCTAATGGGTAATATTTTTCTAAAATCTCTTTGTCCCTGCAAATGGGGTGAAAAAGAGATTGAATTTTTTCCGTGACCCAAAATTCAGTTGTGTTAACTTGGTCAACGCCCAAAATACCTAAAATATCTACACCATCGATTTCCTCAACATCACTAAAATCAACCTTAAATTTATAAATAACTTTGAAACAATTGTAGCCATTAATTACTCTTCGTTCATTTCTGAATTCTTGAATGCTAACGTCTTTGTTCTTGCTGAAGGCAAAATCTTCAGGACTAGTAAAAGTTTTTGAGACATCTTTTTTTGATTGTGTAACAAATGTTGATTGGCTGACATTAATGATTGTCGAATCGCCTATCAAAGTATCTGCATTTGTAATGTAGCTCTTAATCAGCGTATCCAAATAAACCTGATGGTAATCAAAATCTTCAACTTTAAAAGGTTCATCTTTCATTTCAGATTTTACTTTTATTAAAAATGCTGAATCAACAATTGCCGAATCATACATTCCATTAAATGTCGAAAATAATGCTTCAACCAACTTGTCGCGTTTTTGATTTATTGCAGTCTCAAATGCTTGTTGGTCTTTAATAATGGTTTTAGAAGAAAAGTGGATTTCTCCTTTTTTCGGATGAATAACTAACTTCTGAGCTAACGATGCGTTAATAATTAGTATTAAACAGAAAAAAGAGAATATCGATCTAAGCATTGTAAGTAATTAATTTAGAAGTCTTTAAAACAAAGCTTATGCCAATAATGTCTATTAATGTTTTAGCTGCTGTTCTTTCATCATCTTCATCATTAGCTCTTTCTTTTGCTCAAGCGTCATATTTTTCATTTTCTCAGGGTCGAGCGTAACGCTACTTTTTTTGTAACCAGCAGGTAAGGTAAATAAGCTGTTGCTAAGCATTTTAGATTCATATTTAGTCAGCTGCATGGTAACAGTTTTAGCTTTGGCACCAGGTGTTAGAAAAACAACTTTTGCCATCATTCCAGTTACACCTTTACTTTTTAATTCATTCATTACCTTTTGGCTGCCCCATTCACTATTTCCGCTAATAGGAGAATCAAACGATGGTAAATCTTTAGTGAACCAAGCATCCCAAGATTTTCCATCCGCTGTCATTTTAACGTGCGTACAATTGTAATTGCCAACTTTTTCTTTACCTAAGATTTTAATGGCCACATCTTTAATTGCCGCTTTCGGATTAACTTTAACCTCTGTATAAGTTTTTGTTAATGAATTAAACACATATGCAACATTCGGACTGCTTTTTAGCATCAATGTTGTAGTACTCATTTGCTTGCCACCCATGCTCATAGTGGTTTCGGTTCGTAGATTCCCATTTTTACCATACATTTTACTGTTAACTGGGGTATTGGTAATTCCAGTCATTTGGTATTCGACATAAATATCTGCCGAGTGGACAACTGGAGCGCAAATGAATAGAGGTAATAAGCTGGTCAAGAAAAGTAATGAAATTTTCATATGGTAGTTGGTTAAGGTTTTTTAAAGTTGAGGATTATTTCCAATAAAAACGAGCCATTTGTTGGTATACAAATTTATTGGAAGGCTATTTTAAACAATTGGTGGTAAAATATTATTATAAGATCATTAAACTGCCAGAGATGGCTTTTTCACTATCAATATCAATTACATAATAGTAAACACCTGGGCTGCACTTAACATTTTTATAGGCTCCGTTCCATGGCTTACTATAACCGACAGAGTGGAATATTTTCACGCCAAATCTATTGTAAATTTGTATTCTGCTTTTCGGAAAGTATTTTAACTCATCTATAACCCAAAAATCGTTAATTCCATCATCATTTGGACTAAATGCATTTGATCCTGTGAAATAAAAATAGTAGGTGTTAGAATGGGATTAACGTTAGCTACAATAACATTGCTGGTAGCACTTGTAGATGCTTGGCAATACTGAGCATTGCTTATTACTTCACATTTTACTTCGTCACCGTTGTTTAGCGTACTGCTTTCAAAGGTAGAACCGTTCCCTGCAATGGAATTATTATTTACTTTCCAGATATAAGAGGGAAAAAGCCCTGAATTTGTACTCGTAGCTGTAAAAGTGATTTTGTTGCCTTTACAGATATTGCTAACATCTGATGTAATGCTAATTGTTGGCATTTCTGTGCCGGATATTACTCCTATGACATTACTATGAACCAAGGCTGTGGTTACACAACCTTCGGAATTTGTTAAGTCACAGCTCACCTTATCCCCATCGGAGAGGCTAGCGGGGGTAAAAGTTAAGGAATTGGCATTTGATACATTATTGTTGTTGATTTTCCATTGTATCACAGGAGTGGACCCACCATTTTCGATACTAGCCGTAAAGACAGGAATAAATTGATTACATACTAAATTGGTATTTGATTGAATGATTATTTTTGGGGTTAAATTATCTTTAATCACAATTGGATTGGATGTTAAAACTTCACCATCGATAGTTGTAATTTTTGCAGTGTATGTCCCTCCTTTATTTGTAGCATAAGTACCGGTATAAACATTTCCAAACTTGATAATTCTACCATTTAAGAAATCTGAGACATACAGATTATTAGATTTATCCATCCAAACACCAGCTGGCGTAATTTGGTTTGGATTGTTGCCTTGTCCATTGCCACCGGCAATAATAACACCGTTGATAGATCCTGGTATAAATTTTTGAACGTTGAAACCAGTATAATCAGTTACATATATATTATTGCTTCCATCAACATAAACACCAAGTGGATTACCGCTTATTCTAGCCACCGTTGTGCCAGAGTTCGACCCTAACGCCCATTTTTGGACGCGAGAATTGTCTGTATCACAGACATATAGATTTCCATTATTATCCACAAAAATCCCTGTAGGACTTGCTAATTGGTTAGCTGAGCTTCCGTAACCATTTCCTCCAGCAACAATTACACCAACGCCAGTTGTTCCAGCAAACTTGCGAACGCATTGTGCATTTTGCTCTGAAACATAAAGATTTCCTAAATTGTCGATAAATACACCAGTTGGAGTATTTAACGCCGTGGCAATTGTTGTGCCTGAGCTGGCCCCTGGAACCCATTTTTGAACCCGTGAGTTGTTTTGATCTGCCACGTAAATGTTCCCATTAATGTCAACAGTTACAGAAGTAGGTCTATTGAACTGATTAGCTGCGTTACCCGCACCATTTCCGCCAGCTATAGTTGTACCAGAAGTAGCGCCAGGCGCCCACTTTTGTATGCGATTATTAGCCATATCGGGGATATATAGATTTCCCTCCTTGTCTACAAACAGTCGATTAGGGTTGAATAGCTGGTTGGCCGCATTGCCCGTGCCATTTCCACCCGCTACAACTAAACCATTATTTTGTTTTGAATTAGACTGTTCTAAGATGGAGACTTCATCAAGCATCCAAACTATTGAAGATACAGGTTTACTGCTATTGACAGTAAGCTCACTTCCTGCACAGGAACCATCGCTTGATAAAATTACAGAGCTATTATCAGGAATTCTATTTCGATCCTTATTTATGGAATAATCGATTGATGTAGTTCTATGAAAGGATCTTCTTTCTAATCTAGCACTTGCTAAAACAGTAAAAATTAAGGATAAAATAAATAGTAGAGAGAGATATAATTTAGCCTTCAATTTAATATGGTTTAACTTTTTAAGTCTCTCAATAAAGTCTAATTTGCATCATCCTTCACGTCACTAGCGGTTTCGATTAGTTTTCCGCCGCTGCGTAATTGATTTTTTAATAAGCTTTCTTGCTCACGGCGATGTTCTACAATATGAACTGCTGCAAAAACAGCTTCCATAAAAGAGGTTGGGTCTGCTATATTTTTACCTGCAATGTCATAACCTGTGCCATGGTCTGGAGAGGTGCGGACAAATTTTAAACCTGCTGTATAGTTTACGCCAGTATCAAAAGCGATGGTTTTAAAAGGAATTAAACCTTGGTCGTGATACATAGCTAAAACTGCATCAAACTTTTTATAAGTCCCATTACCAAAAAATCCATCAGCAGGATATGGTCCGAAACAAATAATTCCTTTGTCAAATGCTTCTTGTATAGCTGGAGAAATAATTTCTGCTTCTTCCTTGCCTAACAATCCATTGTCGCTTGCATGAGGATTTAAACCTAAAACAGCGATTTTCGGTTTTTCAATCCAAAAATCTTTCTTTAAACTCTCGTTGATTAGTTGAATTTTTTTAACGATTTTCTCTTGGGTAATCGCTGTCGGCACTTCTAAAACTGGAATATGACCGGTAACAACACCAACACGTAAAGTCTCGCTGATTAAAAACATCAGCACATCACTACTTCCACTTTGTTCCTGTAAATATTCGGTATGCCCCGGAAAGCTAAAAGTTTCTGATTGGATATTATTCTTATTAATCGGAGCAGTAACCAAGGCATCGATTGCGCCACTCACCAAATCGTCAGTAGCTTTTTGCAATGATAATAAGGCATATTTCCCACCAGTTTCATTGGCAACTCCTAAGTCGATTTTTACATCTTCTTCCCAAGCGTTAATCATATTTACCTTGCGAGGGTTTGCATCTGCAGCATTGCTGATTACATTAAACATTAACTCACCAAAGTTTAGGGCCTTTCTGTGAAAAGAAGCAACCTTTGTATGCCCGTAAACTATAGGCGTACAGTAATCTAGCATTTTACTCTCCGCAAAGGTTTTTAAAATTACTTCTAAACCAATGCCATTTACATCACCTATGCTGATACCTATTTTAACTTTATCGCTCATTATTATTTGAAAGAATTTAGCGCAAATTAATAAATAGATTTGAGATGTAAGGTGTAAGGCATAAGGTTTAAGGTGCGTATTACTAAACCCGATGCCCTAAACCCTACACCTAAAATACTTATCTTTGGCATTATGAGTTTAGTAAAAGCAAAAAAACATTTAGGGCAACATTTTTTAACCGATAAAAGAATTGCCGAAAAAATTGTGGATGGACTCATTCATACCGACCAATATCGCCAGGTTTTAGAG
>SEDG01000226.1 GCA_004295885.1 Pedobacter sp.
ACTTAGGCTAGTGCAAGGAAAAACCCTCACAGTACCAAAAACCTGCGTAACATAAACCCGATAAAAGCGAGCACGGAATGAAATGGAGTAAAGCGGTTAGCGGGACTAACGCTGATAGCTACGCTATATTTGCTTTTCAAAAAAAGATTCGCATCTCATATCTCACTACTAATTTTTATATTTGTCTATGTCTATTTTTGCGGTAAAAGAACAAATGGATGCCTTGGTTGCAGAGTTAAACCAGCATACTTACAATTATTATGTTTTGGCAATGCCTACCATTGCCGATTATGAGTTCGACAAAAAGTTAGAAGAACTTGCCAAGCTAGAAAAAGAGCATCCAGAATTTGCAGACCCCAACTCTCCTACCCAAAAAGTGGGTGGCGACATTACTAAAAACTTCATCACGGTAAAACACAAATGGCCGATGTTATCATTGGGCAATACTTACAACGAGCAAGATTTAAGAGATTTTGATGAACGTGTTAAAAAAGCCATCGGCGATGATTTTGAATATGTCTGCGAACTCAAATTCGATGGCTTATCGATAAGTTTAACCTACGAAAATGGAATTTTAGTTAGAGCTGTAACTCGTGGAGATGGTACACAAGGTGATGATGTAACCAATAACATTAAAACTATTCATACTATTCCTCATCATTTAAAAGGAAATGAAATTCCTGAAATTTTTGAAATTAGAGGCGAGGTATTCATGCATCGTGCTGCTTTTGAAAAGCTGAACAAGGAAAGAGAAGAGTTAGGCGAAGTTGCTTATGCAAATCCAAGAAATTTTGCAGCCGGAACAGTAAAAATGCAAGATTCTAAGGAAGTGAGCAAACGACCATTAGATTGTTTCTTATACGCTTTAAATAGTGATAGACAATTATTTAAAACCCACTGGGAAAGTCTGCAAACCGTAAAAAACTGGGGCTTTCACGTTTCTGAACATAGTAAATTGGTTAATAATATTGATGATGTTTTAGCATTCATCTCTCAATGGGAAAACCAACGATTTAAGTTGAGTTATGATATTGATGGCATTGTAATTAAAGTTAACAGTTATGCGCAGCAACAAGAGCTAGGTTTTACCGCTAAATCTCCGCGTTGGGCAATTTCTTATAAATATAAAGCTGCCGAAGTGCAGACTGTTTTAGAGAAAGTAACCTATCAAGTTGGAAGAACTGGAGCGGTTACACCTGTTGCTAATCTTAAACCGGTTTTATTAGCTGGAACGACTGTAAAAAGAGCTACGCTACATAATGCCGATGAAATTCTCCGTTTAGACTTACACGAAAACGATACTGTTTTTGTAGAAAAAGGTGGAGAGATTATTCCGAAAATCATTAAGGTGAATTTAGAACTAAGAAAGCCAAATTCCCTGCCTATCATATACATCACTCACTGTCCGGAATGCGGAGCCGAGCTGATCAGAAAAGAAGGTGAAGTTGCTTTCTATTGCCCAAATGACGAAGGTTGCCCTCCACAAATAGTAGGTAAAATTCAACATTTTATTGGTCGCAAGGCGATGAACATAGATGGCCTAGGCGATGAAACCATTGAAGCATTTTACCAAAGGGGATTAGTTGCCCATATCAGTGATTTGTATTCTTTAAAAGAAAAATCCGCTGAACTTAAAACCATTGAACGTTTCGGGGAAAAATCGATAGAAAATATGTTAAAAGGTATTGAAGACTCTAAACAAATGCCTTTTGAAAAGTTGCTGTTCGGATTAGGGATTAGATACGTTGGAGAAACTGTAGCGAAAAAATTGGCAAAGGGTTTAAAAAACATAGATAATTTGGCAAATGCATCAATTGAAGAGTTAACAGCTGTTGATGAAATTGGTGTTAGAATAGCTGAAAGTATTCAAGATTACTTTAGCAAACCAGAACATTTGCAACAAATAGTGCTTTTAAAAGCTGCTGGATTACAATTTGAAGTGGTAGAAACTGAAGTATTATTGCAAAGCGATAAACTTATTGGAAAAACATTCGTAATTTCGGGAGTTTTCGAAAAGCATAGTAGAGAAGAACTTAAGGCGATAATTGAAGAAAACGGCGGGAAGATTTTAAGTGGAATTTCTGCTAAACTCGATTATTTAGTAGCTGGAGATAATATGGGACCGTCCAAATTAGAGAAAGCAAAAAAGCTAAATGTGCCTTTAATAAATGAAGAGCAACTTATCGAAATGATTGAATAAATTTTAACCACAAAGACACAAAGAACACCAAGATTATTTTGAAATTAACAATCTTACAGTATATTTATTAAATGACTGAAGATGAGATTGCAAAAATAATCGTTCAAGCTGCTTA
Organism: Pedobacter sp.; assembly: GCA_004295885.1. Taxonomy (GTDB): domain Bacteria; phylum Bacteroidota; class Bacteroidia; order Sphingobacteriales; family Sphingobacteriaceae; genus Pedobacter. The sequence goes on from SEDG01000226.1 coordinate 2,316, forward strand.
TAATGTGCATCTACAGCTCGGTCCTGGCTTACTAGAATCGGCGTATGAAGCTTGTTTAGTTTTTGAACTAATTGATTTGGGTCTTAGTGTTGAGTCTCAAGTGAACTTACCGATAAATTACAGAGGGGTTTATTTGGAATGCGGTTACAGGATCGATATTTTAGTCGAAGGCAAGGTTATTGTCGAGATAAAGTCGGTTAGCGAATTAAATAATGTTCACTTAGCCCAGACTTTAACCTACTTAAAGCTTACCGATTGCAAACTTGGGCTGTTAATCAACTTCAATGTTGCGAGAATAAAAGATGGAATAAAACGAGTTATAAATGGCTATTTATAACTAGATACTATATATAAATTTAAAAACACCTTCGTGTCCTTAGTGGCTTGGTGGTAAACATTACAATTAAAAATGAACAAATTTCACGGAACTGGTGTAGCCTTAGTTACACCTTTTAACACAGACGGATCGGTAGATTATCAGGGATTAAAAAAACTGATTAATCACTTGGTTGATGGAGGTATAGATTACCTTGTATCATTAGGTACAACAGGCGAAACAGCCACATTGAGCAAGGACGAGAAGAAGAAGGTGTGGGATTTTACCGCTGAAATTAATGATGGTCGTTTACCTTTAGTTGCTGGTATCGGAGGCAATGACACACTTGTTATTGGAGATGCAATTAAATCATTCGAAAACAATAACTATAGCGCTGTACTTTCTGTTAGTCCTTATTACAGCAAACCAACGCAAGAAGGAATCTATCAACATTATAAATACTTAAGTGAATTAAGCGAGTTGCCAATTATCCTGTACAATGTTCCTGGTAGAACGGGGAGCAATATTAGTGCAGAAACAACCTGTAGATTAGCTCACGATTTTAAAAACGTAATTGCAACTAAAGAAGCTTCTGGGAGTTTTGAGCAGTTCAATCAAATCATGAGAGATAAACCTGAAGATTTCTTGTTAATCTCTGGCGATGATCCAATTGCATTACCAATGATTTCGATTGGTGCGGTTGGTGTAATCTCTGTAGTTGGAAATGCTTTGCCTCAACAATTATCAGATATGATTAGGTTATGCTTAAAAGGCGATTTTACAAAAGCCCTACCAGCTCATTTAAGCTTATTGGAGATAACTAGGTTGATGTTTACAGAAGGAAATCCTGCAGGCGTTAAAGCAGTTTTAAAACAATTGAACATTTGCGGTGATGTAGTTAGGTTACCATTGATACAAGCTTCTTCTACATTGAATAAAAGCCTTTCTGAGCAATTAGAAAGTTTAACAATCCCAGCATAATATTAGCGTCTACTCAGTATTTAATTAACACCTATGATATCGTGGATAGTATAGGTGTTTTTGTTTTAAAACGAATTACATAAGGTCGTCATTTTTCATTGTGCAAAATAAATGATTCGGTCATAAAGGGGCATTATTGTTGCTGCAAAATAACCACACAATAAACACACACAAATGAAAAAATTATTATCAATTGCCATTGTGCTATGCACAATGAGTTGTAGCATTATGGGCTATAGCACGCCGAAATACACAATCGGGATGACTGAGCAAGAGTTTGTCAAGTTAAATAAGTCTCCGCAAAAGGTACTTGCTGACAATACAGGTCTTAGCATTTATAGAACCAGTAATGGACTGCAGTCTATGTATGCCTTTTTTGCCTTTGACCGCGGTAAACTTATAAGATTTGAAGAAGGAAGTAATGCAGATGACTATAAATTCATTAGGTTATAAAACAAAAAAGCGCCTCGGTTAAGGGCGCTTTTCTTTTTTCAAACAAAAAATGCTAATTAAGCTTTGTTTTTAGTTTCTTGAACTTCTAAGCGGATTGCTTGAGCTAAGTTTTTTAAATCTTGCATACCTTTACGTACACGAGTTCCAGCTGCGCTGTTAGCTTTGTTGTAGAATTTGTCTGCATCAGCTTCTAAAGCTGCAACAAGTGCTTTAACTTCTTCGAATTTTTTCATTTTTCAATTACTCCTTTTAGTTTTTTTTAAGGTTTTGATTAATACTCTAATACTAAAGTAAGATGTTTATTTTAATAAAAAAATTTTTGTGAAAATAAAAAAAGCCCCAAATAGCTGTTTTTTTCCACATTTAAGTGGGTTATAAACAAGTACATAACAAAAAAACCAGCTTTACAGGCTGATTTTCAATGTTTTGAGTTATTCTTAAAATAAAAACGCCCTCTAAAGTATAGTGAGGGCATTTTTTATATTTATTGAGTTACTGGTATTTTAGCAGTAGCATAAACACCACTTTTCAGCTTTTCTGACACTTCACTGAAGGCATCAAGCGTTCTTTGTACATCTTCCAT
>SEDG01000016.1 GCA_004295885.1 Pedobacter sp.
GTAGCTTTCTGGTACTGTTCAGCGTCGATTGCCTTCTTGGCATCAGCTAAACTCTGGGCAAATGAGGCAGTACCACCCATCATTACTAAGCCTAAACTTAAGGCTATCGCTTTTTTAATCGTTTTCATTGTCTTCATTTGTTTTAGTTAAATAAAATTATTGGGCCTATATCTGGTTCTGCACAACAATTATATTCATTTAATTTTTAAATTAAAAATTTAGTTCGTGTTCTTTATGTTAAAATCCCTTGATACCATCTTATGAGGACCTAGTCCTGATTTGAGTACGATTAACTGACCACGAGGGCTATTTAACCAATTTGCAAATCCTGTGCCTAAACCATCACGTCCCTCGGCATTAATCAAATAAACATTTCTTAAAAATGGATAAAGTCCGTTAATAAGGGCATTCTGGGTCGGTTTGTAATAAGAATCACTTCCTTTTTTTCCCGCAACATTTTTCACACCCATCGTTTTAATACGAGGTAAATATGACAAAATGTCTTTGTTGCTCTCTGACAGCCAGTTAACTCCAACAACACCAATGTAATCCTTGTTTTCAGCAACATATTTTATTACGTCATTGTTGGTCTTTAAAGTATACACTCCGGCTTTTGGTAATTGTGAAACCCTTGCTGAATCCATAAAATACCTTACTGTGCTAGAACTTGCATTATCAAAAACCAATTTTTTACCTCTTTGCGAGTTCCCCTTCATGATATCAAAGACTTCATTAACGGTAATATTGCTATCTAAATTGTCTGCATTTGTAATTAATGCTATACCATCTATCGCAAAACGATCAGTATAAATGGCAAATTTCAATTTATTATAATAACTTTCCTCAGCAGGTTTTAGCATTCTAGACAGGATAATCATCTTAACTTCCCCATTCAAAAACTTTGGTAAGATCTTGTATTCATTCCCTACAATAGTTGTAACTGAAGCATCTGGATACTCGCTTTTGAAAACCAAAATTTGATCATCCAAAATTCTTGAAAAGGATTCATCTACCAGAATTTTAGTTGTTCCAGATGTTCTTGTCTCTGGTATTTTATTTGTCTTTTTACGATTACAAGATATGATTATCCCAACTGCAAAAATCAATAAGAAGATTATTTTTTTCATTATCCCTAGTCTTTTCTACTCGTAATTCTATTGAACCTTATAAATGCATACACTACTAGCAGTATGGCAAACGCAATACGATACACTCTTGGAAATCTTTCGGGATCAAGGTTGATGAGTTCGCCAAAAAATGCAATAAGTATGGCCAAGCATATAAAAATTATGATCATGGCAAGGCCTAAAATGAACAGAAATCGCTGTTGAGGCGATTTCTGTTTAAAATAATCAAGATTAAACATCCTATATTATTGCTGTAAATTAAAGCTAATTGGAATGTTATACTTTACACGAACTGGCTTACCATTCTGCATTCCAGGATTCCAACGTTTACTTGCTTTCAAAACCCTCATTGCTTCTTCATCAGTACCATATCCTAACTTACGCTCTACTTTAAGATCGGTTAATGAGCCATCTTTTTCTACCGTAAACGAAACCAATACTTTACCGTTAATATTATTTTCGGCTGCCATTGGTGGATACTTAATGTTATCACTAAGGTACTTGTAAAACTTTTCCAAACCTCCTGGATAGTTAGGTGGATTTTCCATACTAACAAAGTTATATACGGTATTATCCTCTACAACCTGAGCTTGTTTTGGTCCCTCACCTGCTGGAGCTATCTGAACGATGTCGGCAGTTGGATCACCTTCAATGGTTTTTTGACCTGGATCTGCTTTTTTCAAATCCTCCATCTTAGGTGGTTCCTCATCCTGTACCTCGTTATCTGGCTTCACAATCGGAGGAGGGAATTTAATCTGATCCTCTTTTGGTGGCGGCGGTTCAACTGGCGGCGGTGTTTTCACATCCGGATTAATAGGTGGTGGCGGTTGCATTACAACCTCCGTCATTTTCTCTGGAGGAGGCTCAGGCAACATTCCTGTAATTAAGGCATAGATCTTAGGCCCCACAAACAGTAATATAAATATCGCCGATGCAATCAATAGTGATTTAGCTGTGTTCTTTGCATTAGTTTGGCGAAGCTCGTACGCTCCATAACTTTTGTTCTTCTTTGCAAAAACTACATCAAGCCACTCTTTGTTAAATAAATCTATTTTAGATCCAAACATTGCTTAATATTTTAATTGTTACTAATTATTTCAAAATTCCACCAGCTCTCATTGCCTCTTTCTCGCTGTCTAACAAGTGAGTAGGGTCATCATCAATTGCTGGTGCACTAATGTTGGTTTTGGTAATGTTTAGTTCATCCATTATATCAACAAAGTTTTTGTACGTTGAACCATCGGTAGGTTTAATAATGACAATAATGTCTTTACCCATAGTCTTTTTTACCTTATCCTTGTTGTCTAATAAAGATTTTCTAACATCTGCAAAACCTTCAATTGTTGGAGAAGATTTACCTGCTTCTCCCATGTACCAAGCTAATTTGTTATTCTTACCTAACAAAATAGTCATTGTTTGAGAAGCTCTTAACTCCAGTTTATTATCTTTATTCTTTTCATCCTTATCGGGTTTAGCAATGTCCATTGCTAATGGTTTAGATAAAGATGTGGTTAACATAAAGAAGGTAATTAACAAGAAAGCCAAATCAACCATCGCGGTTAAGTCTACCCTTGTAGATTGTTTTTTACTTCTTACTTTGCCACCTTTATCGCCACCCCCGCCGGTATTTAATTCTGCCATGTTTTTATTTATTTAGCAGCAGCTTCGGCTGATGTGATTAAACTAAATTTGTTAACTTTTTGTCTCTGAAGGATATCAACAATCTTTCTAACTGTTGGATATTCTTCATCGGCATCACCTTTAATACTTACAAGCATAGGTGTGTTGTGCAATTCTGCTACAGCATTACGAGCTTGTAATACCCACTGGTGCAATTCTCCGTTTGAAGTTGTATCAGTTGTAGGAATACCTGTTTCAATACCAGATTTAGTACGTTTTTCTCCGTCCATGTCTATGTATTGTCCTAATCTTGTAATTGGCACTCCAAATGAAGAAACCACCCCAAAACGTTTAATTTGTGCTGGAGAAAATTGTACACCGTAATGCTCTCCCATTTTTTGTAAGGCTAACCTTTTTACGTCTTGACCGATAATTTCTACAAAAACCTTACCGTGACCAATACTCAAGATTGTTAAATCTTTATCAGGTACTTTAAAGGAAACCGTAGACGATGGAATTTTAACATCCAAAGGATCTGGTTGACGTGAAGTTGCCGTTAAAATAAAGAAAGTCAACAACAAGAAGGCCACATCGCACATTGCGGTCATGTCTACTGAGGTACTCTTTCTTGGAACTTTTACTCTAGGCATAATATAAAAATTATAATATTTTAATTAATGATGTTAATTCTTCCGGTTTTCCATAAAGCCGGTAAAAAAAAAAATTAAAATAATTTTTATTTATGGGTACTAGCGTACGTTTGGATGATGCTGAAACCTGCCTCATCAATAGCATAAGTCAATTTATCGATTTTAGAAGTTAAGATATTATACATGATAATAGCGATAGTTGAAGTACCGATACCTGTTGCTGTGTTAATCAAAGCCTCAGAAATACCTGTTGCTAACGCTGCTTGATCTGGTGCCCCTGAGTTAGCCAAACCACCAAACGCTTTAATCATACCTGTTACTGTACCTAATAGACCCATTAACGTACCTACTGATACCAACGTAGCAATGATAGTTAAGTTTTGCTCTAACATTGGCATCTCTAATGAAGTAGCTTCTTCGATATCTTTTTGAATAGCTAAACATTTTTGGTCAGTATCCATATTTTGCTCAGTTTCCATCTCGCCATATTTCTTAAGACCAGATTTAATAACGTTTGCAACTGAACCTTCTTGTTTATCACATTCTGCAGCAGCTGCTGAAATGTTTCCTGAACTTAAAAGTGATTGAATTTTTTTAACAAAAGCATCTAAGCTTCCTTTTCCTGTTGCTTTACCGATAACAATTAAACGCTCAATTGAGAATACAAATACCATTAAAAGCATACCCATAAGGATTGGCACGATGAAACCACCTTTATAAGCCATACCACCATAGTTACCTGGATGAGGCAAGATAGAGTGAGTATCATCATTAAAGAACGCTAAAGATAGATTACTGTTTGCGCTAGCTACAGATGGATCGATTTGGAAGTTTGATGGTTTTCCTAATACAAAAATGAAAAGTGTAACCCCGATAAGGATACAAATTGGAATTACAAGAGTTGCAAATAAATTAGATGCAGTTGAGCTCTCTTTTTTAACTGTTGTTGGTTTTGGTGCGTTTGCCATTTTTTTTTAGTTTTTTAGTTTTAGTACTTTGTTTTTAAACTTTAATAAAATTAGTTAAAATATTTTATAGTAATACACACAACGTTTCATATAACTAAATGTTGCGTTGACAAATTTATAAATTGATTTTAATTTACAAATTAAATTAACGTTACACAATTAATTCGTTACGTTGTAACCTTTGCAATGAGGCTACCTGTATAACTAAAAAAGATTGCCGTTAGTTTGACAATCTTCCGCAATTAAAACTAAAAAAATGCTTAAAAACAAATTTTAAGCAAAAAAAATACATTAAATAACGTTTTCAACAACTTTGGGAAGTGCATTTAATATCTTTTCATCTGCAAAATCTTCAAATTGTTTAAAGTTGTTAATGAAAGCCTGAGCAAGTTCATTTGCTTTATGGTCGTAATTATTTTTATCTGCCCAAGTATTTCTAGGATTTAATATCTCACTCGGCACTTCTGCACAGATTTTTGGCATCAACAAGCCAAAAACTGGATGTTCCTCGAAATCTGCTTTTAACAAGTCGCCATTTAAAGCTGCCGTAATCATTGCCCTAGTATAACTTAACTTCATTCTATTTCCAATCCCGTAAGGTCCTCCACTCCACCCTGTGTTAACTAGCCATACATTTACATTGTGTTTTTCCATCTTTTCGCCTAACAACTTTGCGTATTTTGTCGGATGTAATGGCAGGAAAGCCTTTCCAAAACAAGCCGAAAAAGTTAACTGTGGCTCTGTAACGCCAGCTTCAGTGCCCGCAACCTTTGCTGTGTAGCCAGATATAAAATGAAACATTGCCTGCCCAGTTGTTAATTTGGATATCGGCGGTAAAACTCCAAATGCATCTGCCGTTAAAAAAAATATGTTTTTTGGGATTGGCGCAACAGATGGCTCAATCGCATTTTCAATATAATTAATAGGATAAGCAACCCTAGTGTTTTCTGTTTTTTCAATGTTAGAAAAATCTACACTTCTTGTTCCTTGAAAATAGTTTGTGTTTTCTAACAAAGAGCCAAATTTTATAGCATTATAAATTTGAGGTTCTTTTTCTGCGGTTAAATCAACACACTTGGCGTAACAGCCGCCCTCGAAGTTAAAAATAGAGTTTTCGCCCCAACCGTGCTCATCATCGCCAATTAATCCTCTTTTAGGATCGGCAGATAAAGTAGTTTTCCCCGTTCCTGATAGTCCAAAAAAGATGGCGGTGTCATTCTCTTCACCAACGTTGGCAGAACAATGCATGGATAAAGTTTTCTTTTGTTCTGGGAGAATGAAGTTTAACACAGAAAAAATACCTTTTTTAATTTCTCCTGTATAAGCTGTACCTCCAATTAGTATTATTTTCCTTGAAAAATTTAAAATGGAAAAATTTGGCTGTCTAGTACCATCAACCTCAGGATCAGCCACAAAAGAGGGCGCCGCAATTATTGTCCACTCTGGTTGCCCGATAAGCTCATCCTGCTTAAATCTTAGAAATAGATTATTGGCAAATAAATTTTGAAATGCGTGTTCTGTTACAACTCTTATAGTTGTTCTGTATTTTTCATCTGCACAAGCATAAGCATCTCTCACATAAACCTGCTTTGCGGTAAGGTGATTTGTTATTTTTTCAAACAAACCATCAAAATGTTGCTCACTTATTTTAATGTTTACATCGCCCCACCAAACAGATTGATCAGTAACTTCATCGCAAACAATAAAACGATCTTTAGGAGAACGACCAGTAAATTTGCCTGTATCAATCGCTAATGCTCCGCTATCTGCTAATGTGCCTTCGTTATTTTGAATTGCCTCCTCAACTAGTTCTGCTACACTAAGCTGATATTTTATTTTTTTGGCATACAGATTTAGATAACCCAAGTCGGGTTGCTGTTCATTAAAAGTGCTCATATATTTGGTTTAATACGCTGCAAAGCTAAGCAGATATAAACTCAAAAAATGCAAATTTTAAGGAAAAATTTTACTTATTGTGGCTAATACACTAACATATAAACAATTGATTATTAATTGTTTATAATCAAATTAACCTCCAGATTTTTTTACTTTATAGCCTTCTTTTTGCAGCAGCAAAAGCACCTTATCTCTAAAGTCTCCTTGGATCAAAATTTCTCCGTCTTTTGCCGCCCCACCAACTCCGCATTTAGTCTTCAACATTTTTGCTAAAACATCTAATTGCTCTTCACTGCCTCTAAACCCTGTTATTAGCGTTACCGCTTTACCTCCACGATTTTTTCTGTCAAGCTGTACCCTTAAATCTTGTTGTGAATTTGTGATGTTTTCTTCTTGTGGCGATTCTTCTTCATATACAAAGGATGGATCAGTAGAAAACATAATCCCTCCAAAATCATTGATGACTTTCTTTTTAGGTTTCATTCTATTTTGCAATAATGTTTAAAGATAACGGAACTATATCAATGTTAATATCCTTGCCCATTAAAAATGGCTCCCCATCTAGGTGGATGGAGTCTTCTTTTTCCCGTGTGATTTTTATCTGCTTACCTCGAATAATCTCTACCATTTCAGATTGATCAGTAGTGGCTCTTAACATATGGTAGGCGAGTACAACAATTTTGTATAGAGGAAAAGGTTTAACAATACAAATATCCAACAAGCCATCTGTTAAAGAAGACTTTGGTGATATATGCACATTGTTTCCATATTGCGATGAATTGGCAATACTAACTACATAAGCTTTTCTTTTATAAATAACTCCATCAATTTCAATATGATAGGTTTGAGACTGATAGGACGTCATCTCTTTTAAACCCATTTCCACATATCCTTTAAGCCCTCTGCTCTTATTATTTGCAAAAACAGAACTGATGTGTGCATCAAAACCCATCCCCGCCATGTTAAAAAAAGGCTTATCATTTAGTACAGCAGTGTCAATCAATTTCACATTCAAATTATTAATCAATTCGATCGCCTTAATAGTATTCATGGGGATTTTTAAGAACCTAGCTAAGCCGTTTCCTGAACCGAAAGGAATAATCCCTAGTATTTTACCTGTTTGGATAACCTTTGGAGCAATTTCATTAATTGTTCCATCTCCACCTACGGCAATGATTACATCAAAACTTTTATTGCCTGCCTCTTCAGCTAATTCTGCGGCATGGCCGATGTATTCAGTAAAACTAAAATTTGGATTAAACTTTTCTTTGTCTAAATATCTATCGATTATCGATGGTATTTGTTGCTTCTTCTTGCCTCCTGAGATAGGGTTGATAATGAATAGAATATTAATTTTTACCAATGTATGATGATTAACCTAGTACAAAATAATCGATATTTTTTGACTATTAATAATATATATAGTAATTTTGACACGTTAAGAGTGGACTGATTTGCGACGCTATGAAATATGAGCTGGATTGCAACCACGTAAAAAAAAGTGCTAATTATTACTACACTTCATTTTACTGCCTTTTTTAAGGGTTTCAGACCTCCTTTTACAATAGTTTATTTTCATATTAATTATTTAAAATGTCGTATTTATTTACATCAGAATCTGTATCTGAAGGCCACCCTGATAAAATTGCAGATCAAATCTCAGACGCGTTAATTGATAACTTTTTAGCATTTGATACAGAATCTAAGGTAGCTTGTGAAACCTTGGTTACTACTGGACAAGTTATTTTAGCTGGTGAAGTTAAATCTAAAACCTATTTAGACGTACAGCAAATTGCTAGGGATGTAATCAAGAAAATTGGTTACACTAAAAGCGAATATATGTTTGAGGCTAATTCTTGCGGAATTTTGTCAGCAATACATGAGCAATCTCAAGATATTAATCAAGGTGTAGATAGAACAACCAAGGAAGAACAAGGTGCTGGTGATCAAGGGATGATGTTTGGTTACGCGACAAACGAAACTGAAAATTTTATGCCATTAGCGCTTGATTTATCTCATGCATTATTGAGAGAATTGGCTAATTTAAGGAGAGAAAATTCTGAAATTGCCTATTTACGTCCCGATGCAAAATCTCAGGTTACTTTAGAATATTCTGATGATAATAAGCCTCAGAGAATCGACGCTATTGTAATCTCAACCCAGCATGATGACTTTGTTAAACCTCAATCTAACTCCAAAGAAGATAGAGATGCAGCAAACGAAGAAATGTTGGTTAAAATTAAAGGTGATTTAATTTCTATATTAATTCCTAGAATTAAAGCAAAATATCCTCAATATGCTCATTTATTTAATGATAACATCACTTACCATATTAACCCAACTGGGGTATTTGTAATTGGTGGTCCGCATGGCGATACTGGCTTAACAGGAAGAAAAATTATCGTAGATACTTATGGAGGCAAAGGTGCTCACGGTGGTGGTGCTTTTTCTGGAAAAGACCCAAGTAAAGTAGACAGAAGTGCAGCTTATGCAACTCGTCACATTGCAAAAAATTTAGTTGCAGCTGGTGTAGCTGACGAAATTTTAGTTCAAGTTTCTTACGCAATTGGTGTAGCACAACCTACTTCTATAAACGTGGTTACTTATGGAACTTCAAAGGTAGATTTAACAGACGGTGAAATAAGTAAAAAGGTGGAGGCTATTTTTGATATGCGTCCTTACTTTATTGAACAACGTTTAAAATTGAGAAACCCGATATATAGCGAAACTGCTGCTTATGGGCACATGGGTCGCCAACCAGAAACAGTTACCAAAACTTTTAGAACTCCAAATGGAGAAGAGAAGGTTGTTACAGTTGAGTTATTTACATGGGAAAAACTAGACTTTGTACCTCAAGTTAAAACAGCTTTCGGCCTATAACATTACCTTAAAACATTTAAAGGCGCTTCGTAATCGAAGCGCCTTTATTATTTAGATCCCTTTTGTTTTCATAAAAGATTTTTCTTGATCTAAGATGTACTTGTCATCAATTGCATAAGACTCAATACCGTTTATATTCATTTCATCAATAATATCTACAAAGTTTTTATAAACAGAAGTTGCCGTAGGTTTAATAATGATTAACATCCGTTTTTCTTTTTCTATTTGATGAATATTTTGAACCATTAGTTTATTTGCAATAATCTGAGCTTTAATCGTCGCCAAACTCGCAACTGTCATAACTGCATCCTTTGCCTCTCCCATATAGTAAACCACTTTGTTTTCTTTTCCTAAAAGGATGGTCATTGTACGTGAAGCAGCCCAAGGTTCTAGAATTGGAACGGGTACAGGTTTTGCAATATCAACAGCTTTCATCTTTGATAAAGAAGTGGTGAGCATAAAGAATGTAATGAGTAAAAAGGCCAAATCTACCATTGCGGTTAAATCTACTCTTGGTAAAGGTTTTGTAGTTCTTCCTTTTGCGGCCTTGCCGTTTTCAGGAATGTTAAGTGCTGCCATATTGTTTAGGTTTTTAAACAGGATGACATTTAATCGGCTATTTCATAATTCTTTTGGAAATAAAAAACCAATACCATTAACGGTTGTTTTAAGGATATAAAAAATTAACAATCATGGAACAGCCAGTAGAAATGAATACGCTAAGTCAAATCTTAGAAAAGCTAAGATTAAAAGGTAAAGACAACGAAATAAAAATGTCCGATCATGGTAAAATGCAATCCGTAAACCTTAACAAAATCTATAAACCTGAAGATCTTACCATCGTAAAAACCTATCGTTTTGAAGGAATGTCTGATCCCGCAGATAGTTCTGTTTTATACTTAACTATTGATAAAGATGGAGATATCGGTTATATGTTAGACGCTTATGGAACTTACAGCGATAACGAAGGCCCAGCTTTTGATGACTTTTTGAAAAAAATACCTGTTGCCGATAGAGATGAGCAAGAACTCTTCAGCTAATTATAAATAATTTTAACTTAAAGATAAGTTAACTGGTCATTGGATTAAGTTAGCACAAACGTTTGATATTAAAAGTGTGCAAAAAATATTTTATCTTCGGGATGCCCTTTAGGCATTTTGCTGATGATAAAGAAACCAATTACAATAAAAGAAATTGCTAAGAAACTTGATTTATCAATATCAACGGTTTCAAGGGCACTTCACGGCCATCCTAGCATAAGCTTGAGCACGCAACAAAAAGTAAAGCAAACAGCTCAAGAAATGGATTATGAGCCTAACCAAGCTGCTATCTTTTTTCAGAAGGGAAAAACATTTACCATTGGCGTTATTTTACCTGAATTAGCGGAGGCATTCTTTTCGACAGCAATTAGTGCGATTGAGGACATCGCCTATAAAAAGAATTATACCATTTTACTAGCACAATCCCATGACGAAGAAGACAGGGAAAAACAACTGGTAGAAAAAATGAAAAACAACAGGGTTGATGGACTGTTAGTCTCTGTCGCTAAGAAGACCTCTAATTTTGATCACTTTGAACAATTAAAAAAATACAATATCCCAGTGGTGTTTTTCGATAGAATTCCTCCGTTGAAAAACATCCACTCTGTTGCCTGCAACATAGAAACGGGTAGCGTGGAAGCTGTTAATTATTTGCTGAAAAGAGGACACCGCAGCATTGGTTTAATTAATGGACCAAGTACACTGATTGCTAGTGGACAACGAAAAGAAGGCTATATTAAAGCGCTCCATAAAAATAGATTAAAGTTTGACCCGACTCTAATCGTCAACTGCGATCTTTCTGAAACCAGTACCAATGAAGCTTTAGAAATATTATTAAGTCACAAACGCAAGCCAACTGCTATCGTAACCTTTAACGATTATGTTTCTGCATTTGCTATAAAACATGCATTTAAATCCGGACTAAATCCAGACCACACTATTGAGTTCGTAAGTTATGCGAACTCACCTGTAATTGGGTTTATGGACCATCCCCCTGTCGCATCTGTAGAACAATTTCCGACTATACAGGGGCAAAAGGCAATTGATACGCTGTTAGATATTCTAAATGTTGATGATGCAGAAGAAACTCCAGCATTTTATAAGATTGTTATCGAATCTCAACTGGTTGAAAGCAATAAGCGGTAAACAAAGAAGGCTAACAATGTTAGCCTTCTTTGTTTATTTAAAATCCACTGTCGTCTAATGCGAAAGTACTTTTTCTATCTTTCCATTTCCCACGGGTAAAATCTGGAAATTCTTGTGGTTTATTTCCTTCTTTTAAAGATTTGGTTGAAAGTGGCGTAATCACACTCATCGTAACGGAATCATATACGTCAATCGGTGTTTGTTTTTTGTTTTTAACCGCTACTATAAATGCATTAAACACAAACCAATCCATACCACCATGACCTGCTCCAACAGCTTCTTTTTCATATTTTTTCCAAAGCGGGTGATCATATTTTGCAAACCATTCGTTTACCGAATCCCATGCATGTGGTTTTGATTTTCCTTCAATGTGGATTGATTTATTTACATCCATCCATAAACCATTCGTTCCTTGAACCCTAAATCCTAATGAATATGGTCGTGGTAAATGTACATCATGGGTTAGCATGACCGTTTCTCCATTGGCACAGTTGATTAACGTTGTGGTTACATCGCCATTTTTATAATTAATTTTTGCATTTGGATGCCCAGGAGATTGAGACTCTACATAATTGGCTAAACCTTTTGCTTTTGAGCTAAATGAAACCAAGTTTGTAAAACGATTTCCTTTATTGATGTTTGCGTAGTTAATAATTGGTCCAGCTCCGTGAGTTGGATATAAATCACCGTCTTGGTCTATATTAAATTGGGTTCTCCATTGTGCTTCACTCAAAGCTTTTGGCCCATATTCTACTCCGCCGCCATAATATTGTTTACCATTATTAAAAAGCACTTCCCTTAAATCATGTTGATAGCCACCCTCAACGTGAATTAATTCTCCGAACAACCCTTGCCTTAACATATTTAGCGCAGCCATAACATCCCTTCGATAAGAAACATTTTCAAGGGTCATATATGGCATTCCTGTTTTTTCAGAAGTATTTACAATATCCCAATGCTCTTTAACCGTTAAACCAGCGATAACTTCACAGCCCACGTATTTACCAGCATTCATGGCGTAAATAGCCTGCTCGTAATGAAACTGCCAAGGAGTGGCAATAATTACAGCATCTATATCTTTTCTATCAAGCATTGCTTTGTAAGCATCGGTACTACCAGTATATTCTTTTGCTGCAGGCCTACCATTTTTTGCGATAAACGCTCTACAACCCTTTAAAGAGCTTTCTTGAGTATCGCAAATGGCCACAATTTCTACATCATCTCTTAAAACTCCTTCACTAATATGACTCATTCCCCTTGCTCCAACTCCAATATATCCTAATCTCACTTTTCCATTATCTTTTGCAAACAAGGTTCCGGTAGGTAAAATGCTTAAACTTGCAGCAGCTAAAGTGCCATTCTTAATAAAATCTCTTCTTTCCATTTTGTATTTTTGAGTTGAGTTGTTTAAAATTTAAATCAAGATATAAAAAGCTAACTCTAAAAACAGTTGTTTTAACAACGCAAACGTTTGATAATGATGTGGGAATGCCCTTTATGTAACCGGATATTTAAGAAAAATCAACAACCACATTTTTGCGGAGATAAAACCGTAGGTGATTTTTTATTGGGAAAATCAGTAAGCTCACAAGGGTTATTTGATGATCTTATTTCAAAATTTGAAGAGATTGGTCCAGTTAAGCTTCATGCCACAAAATCTATGATTGTGATTGCTGCAGATACAGGATTTGCCTATGTCATTAATTTAGGCAAAAATCATATTGATATAGTATTGCCTTTTGACGAACTATATGAGGATAATTTATGTTTCAGAAAAATGGCGCAAGTTCCAGGAAGTAATAAATATAACCATCATTTAAGAATAATGTATAAGGAAGACATTAACGACGAAGTATTTGAATTTATGAAAAAAGCCTATGCAAATGGAAAAAAAGTATGAGCTAAATGGGCATAAATTGCTGGTTGTGTTTCATGATAAGATCATACAGATAAAAAAACCAAGGGCATTAAAAAAGTTTCTATCAGAAGATATTGAGTTACGTTCTCAAGTATTAGTCAATTATATTAAGCAAGACTATTTCAATTTTACTGGAAAAGAGCTAATGGTTAGTAATGACTCGATGATCATCGAAATTTGGGGACATATTTTTGCAAGTCATTTTGCAAAAGCGATGAAGAATCTGATTAAATTAAAGCTCGTTGAAGATGCTGCAGACTTCATTATCAAGAGAAGTGATTATATTGATTGCGGAGAAAATGAGGTGGACCTTAACCGGAAATTTTGGGACCTATTTGCGAACTTTAAAAATTTAATTATTGCCTTCTTACCAAAGAAAATAAAGTAAAATAAATTCAAAAAGCCCCAACAAATGTTGAGGCTTTTGAATAATGGCTGATTATACGATCACCAATTTGGATTTTGCATAGCTGTTTTTTGGGCAGCAGATAGAGGAGCTCCATTAGATTTGATAACATCTAAGAAAGATTGTGGTATAGGTCTTAGATAGTGTTTATTTTCAGATGGTTTAGCCTCATCATTAAAGGCAAGCGTACGGGCGACTAATGTTTTGGTACGAGCAAGGTCTTCCCATCTCATTAACTCACCCATTAACTCTCTTGAGCGCTCATTCAAAATGAAGGTTAGAAATTTATCTGCCTGAGAGGAAGCACTAAGTTTAGTGTAAAATTCTCTGCTTGAATTAAAAATATCGGCTTCGCTATTTAAGTGCATACTGGTTAAAGTATTTGTTGTAGCAACTGGAATATTATTAGATTCGAAGTAAGAATTTTTATCTGAGTAAGAGACAAATGCACCTGCTGGTGATGCTGCGTTAGTTTTGTAAGCAACACCGCCATCTACATAGTTTGAGCGATCTTCCCCATCTTTGTAGGCAGCACGATCTCTAACTTTATTTAGGTAAGGTAGTGCTAGCGCAAATTTTCCCTGTCTACCATAGGCTTCTGCCGCGATTAAATAAGTTTCTGCTAAACGAGCAAGAATCCCATCACGTTGGCCAAATTGAGAAGCAACAGCGTTTCTTGAGCCATCCATAAATTTAGATAACGCTAAAAACTGACTAACTCCGTAATTACCATGACCGCCTAAATAACTTTGAGGCTGACCTTCAAAATAGCGGACATATAAAGTAGATGCTCTTCTGGAAATTGATTTTGGTAAAACAACTTTGGTAGGATCAGGTTCTGCAGCAGTGTATCTTGTATCGCCAGCATCGTTTACAATATATAATACCGCTTCTTCGCCACCAGCAAATTTTGGTTTACCTACTAAAGCAGGTGTAGGTGCTGCATTAGCAGGCCAAGTAGGTGCGCCTGTTGGCTTATTACATAAATATCTAGTTTTAAAGCTCTTCCAGAACCTTGAGTCATTTACTCTATCAAAAACATCCAAGGCATAATCTGTAGATCTTAACCTTTGAAATTCTCTATCTCCAGGAAGATCTCTTTGCATGCCTGGCAAATTTTGATAAACGGAAGGATAATATAAGTGGATTTGATTACCATAACGTCCTTGTGTAGCAGTATTGTTAGAAAACTGTGCCGCTAAAATAATCTCTTTATTGCTTTCATTTGGTCCATCAGGCGCAGTAAAATTCCATAGATCGCTGAAATTTGTAGCCAAGGTATAAGCCCCACTGTTAATCACAAGATCAGCATACTTAATTACGTTGTCTAAGTCAGCCGCTTTGGTAGCTTCATTAAAACTGTTATTTAGCTCACTTGCTCTAAATAGATAGGCCTTTGCCAAGAAGTGTGCTGCAGCCCATTTAGTAAGTCTACCAGGTTCTGATGCTGTTGGAGGCAATAAGTTATAAGCTTGAGTGAAATCTTGAATCACTTGTTCATAAACTTCTTTAGCAGAATTTCTGCTAAACTCTTCCTGAATGGATTCTGATGGCGTTAACTTCAAAGGCACACCACCAAATTGTTTAACCAATTTAAAATAATCAAAAGCACGCATAAAATAGCCCTCCCCTAAACGAGTATTTTTGCTGGCACCCTTGTAATTTTCAGGAACATTTGCTATAACTATGTTAGCTGAGTTTATATTGCCATACATATTATCCCAAATGGAAGCAGCATCGCCACTAAATGAATTCAAATTTCCATCGTAAGAGTTCCACATTTGTTCCGTTCTATCTCCGCCAACTGCAAATTCATCAACGCCATAATTAGTTGTAGTGTAAGCCCAAGTATAATTGAAATGGAATTTTAGGCTCTGATACATGCCAATGACCAGAACATCTAGGCCATCATCAGTTTTAAAATCTGCTGTAGTACGGGCATTTACCACTTCTTCATCTAAGAAGCTTTTTTTGCAGGAAGTAGGTATAATCATTAGCCCTAATAAAGCTACTCCTGATAATAATTTTATAATCTTTTTCATGATTTATTTCTTTGAAATATCTTTTTATAAATTAAAGACCTACGTTAAGTCCGAATACAAAACCTCTATTAAATGTAGAACTTACACTATTGTTAGAAGCAAAAGCAGCATCAGGATCTATCCAATCTACATTAGAATAAATTAAGCCAGGATTTAATACTTGGGCGTATACTCTAATTTTAGATAAGGTTAACTTTTTAGCGATGCTTTGAGGGAAGACATAACCCAGAGAGATATTTCTGATTTTTATAAAAGAAGCATCTTGATAGTTCATTGCCGATCTATAAGTATCGCCAACTGCATTGCCGTAGTTCGGTGCTGGGTAATTATTGGTTGGGTTTGTTGGTGTCCAATAATCTACTTGACGTTGTGCAAAGCGACCTTGTAATGATTCTGCTCCTGTTGCTATTAAGAAGTTATAACGAGCAATCATAAAAATAGAAAGATCGAAGTTTTTGTAGTTAAAGGTATTTGTCATACCACCGGTCCAACTTGGTGTATAACTGCCTCTTATTTTCCTGTCATTGTTAGGGTCTATTTTATAGTCGCCATTTAAATCTCTAACCTTTATACTGCCAGCTTTAAAGAAACTTGCTGGTACTAGATTAGCATTAAATTTAGCCATCTCCGCCATATCTTCAGGCGTATTTTGCCAAATTCCGTCCTTCACATAATCATATGCTACTCTAACTCTTTGCCCAATAAATAAGTTGCTATTAATTACATCGCCGTTGGCCAATTTTGTAATTTCATCTTTACTTGTTGAAAAACTTAGGGTTGTAGACCAGTTAAAGTCCTTGTTTTTAACATTGATGGTACTTAAAGTAATATCAATCCCTTTATTTTTGGTTTCTCCAATATTATCAAATGATGTAGTATATCCATTAATTGAAGCAATTGGTTTCTCTAAAAGTAAATCTGTAGTAGTTGATTTATACAAATCAATTGACCCATCTACCCTGCCTTTTACGATGCTAAAATCTAAACCCAAGTTGTATTGCAAAGTGTGCTCCCAGCCTAACTCCTTATTAGGAAGTGTTGGAGGGTTTGCTAATGATGCATCAGAAGAAACATATCCGGTTTGTACTGAACTACCAAATGTATAAGTTAATGGTTGTAATAAACCTAATGTAGTACCGTAACTTATAGCAGAATTACCTACACTACCAACACCGACACGAAGTTTAAGTTGGTCAATCCATTTGATGTCTTTGATAAAATCTTCCTGATCTAAACGCCAAGCTAATGCTGCTGATGGGAAAAAATCCCATTTGTTTCCTGGTGCTAGTTGTGAAGCTCCATCCCAACGGGCAGAGGCAGTTAACAAATATTTGCTGTTAAAACCATAATTAACCCTTGCCATATAAGAAATCAAAGTGTTTTTACTTAAACCTGTGCTAAAAGCATCTAAGCTCGGGATACTCGAACCGCTTAAAGCATACCAAAGGGGTTTGCTCAATGGAATTTTCGTTCCCGTCATCGACGAGTTTTCTTGTTTAAATAGCGAGGAACTTTGCAATAGCGTTACGCCGAAGTTGTGCTTTTTAATGGTCTTATCATAATATAACAAATGATCTAGCGTATAAGCAAACCTACTATTCTGATTCAACTGAGCATAGTTCGTAGCTCCAGGCTCACCAGCGCCGCGGTTTATAGACTTAGCATCTTGGTACCTTCCATTATATAGGTTATAAAAATCTGGACCAAAATTAATGCGGTATTTAAAGTCTTTTAAGAAACTTACCTGTGCATAAATCGACCCGGTTGCTCTCAATACCTTGTTTAAGTTAACGTTATACAAATCTTCACCTATCGGATTCAGAATATTAATATCTGCTCCTGGGAGGTTAATTCTATTTCCATTCACATCGTAAGGCACTGCCAATGGTAGCATACCTTGTGCTGCTCCATATAAACTAGTAGAGCCAGTTGCATTACCGGTAGAGTAACCGTAATTCTGCAATCCGTAGGATGCATTGATACTTGTACCCATTTTAAACCACTTTACTGGGGTTATTTCTATATTTAGTTTTGAGCTGTAACGATTGTAATCCTGTCCTAACTGTGTTCCAACCTGATTTAGGTAGCCAAATGATCCGTAAGCGGTCATTTTATCTGTACCTCCACTTGCGCTTAATGTATGATCTTGTGTAATACCAGTCTTCATCACTAAGCCTGTCCAATCTGTAGTCGGAACCAAGTCGCCGTTATAAGTTCCGTTAACCCAACCCTTCGCCAAGTTTTCCAAAACATAAGTATCACCAGCAAATATTTTTTGATCTGCAGCTAGTGTAGGCACATCAGGGTATTTTCTAGAATCGGTAGCTGGTAGTGCCCTAAAAGCGTTTCGTCTGAACTCTATATACTGTGCGGAGTTCATCATCTCGGTTCTATCTTGTATGGTCTCAAAATTCGTCGTTCCAACATAGTCCAAAGAAAGCTTTCCAGCTCTACCTTTTTTTGTAGTTATTAAAACAACACCATTTGCACCCCTTGAGCCATAAACAGCAGTAGCTGATGCGTCTTTCAAAATGTCAATTGTTTCGATATCGTTTGGATTTATGCTTTCGATCCCACCAGCTGCTAAAGGAATATTGTCTACAACATACAAAGGAGAATTACTAGCGTTGATAGATCTTAAACCTCTAATTAAAATAGAACCAACTTGTCCTGGACGCTCATTGGAAGTGATATCAACCCCTGCAGCTTTACCCTGTATGGCTTGCAAAGCATTCTGAACTGGTCTCGACCGAATTTGCTCGGCGTTTACACTAGAGATAGCCCCCGTTAAATCACTTTTCTTTACCGCATTATAACCTACCACCACAACCTCGTTAAGATCATTAGTTGAACTAGTCAGCTGAATATTAACTGTTGTTTGTCCGCTAACTGCTTTTTCTACTGTTGTAAACCCAATATAGGAAACAATTAATACTGGGTTAGTTACATTGGCGGGAATAGTAATGCTAAAGTTTCCATTACCGTCGGTGGTTGCTGTAGCCGTACCATTTTTCAACTTTATGCCTACGCCCGGTAAAACCTCACCTTTTTCATCAGTTACCTTTCCAGTGATGACAGTATCAAACTTTTTAGTAGTTGAGACCTTGTCTTTCGACGAATTTTTAAGATTTATATCCGTTGCTTTAACATTGCTCACGAATACAACTATGGCTAGAGTCGACAGACCTATTTTCAGCAGCTTTCTGCCAAATAACTCTTTTCGCCAACAGCGTTGATTTGAGTAAAGATTTAAATTCATAGTTTAATAGAGTTGATAAATATTTAGGTTTTGATTAATTGATTAGAGGCTTGATGCTAAAAATTCAGTAGAACAATATTTTGCTGATCATTAAATTTTTGGCAATTAGCCATTAGTTGTTAGGCGGCTACATAGTTTAGGAGCAAAATTAGAAGCCAGAGAATGGTTATAAACGAATTGGCGATGATAATTAATATGCGATGTGATAAAGTACAAAACTTGGTTTGGTATCTTTTCCATCGCTGAAGAGTTAGCAAGACTTTTCATAGGATTTACAATTGGTTATACGAGATTAAGCGTATTTTTTTATAAATCCATCCTGTACCATCCTGTCGAAACAATAATACCTCGTTCGTGATAGGGTTATACCAGCATATCTATTTCTACAAATTTAACTCGGGGTTAAGACGGATTTCGTTCGGGTTTATTTGTCGTAAGTCCGAACAAAATCCGTCTTAACCCATACGATTTTATGAACACGATACTACGCAGTATTAACCAAAGGTTAATCATCTATTTCTTTGAGTTACTTGCATTAAGGGCAATCCAATAATAAAATGAAGCAGACGATTCTATTTTGAATAAAATACCAGAAAGGTTAAGTCACCTAACTAATTCATTTTTCCCTAGCTATAATTACCCTATTCAGGTAAATCAAATAGGGTGAAATCATCCTTTAAAAAGGGGGATATGAGTTGAAATTTTCCTTTAAGTCTTAGATAGATTTGACTTAACAATTTCACCCCTAATAACCAATAAACCATGGAAACTCTGAATTTACATTTTGCACTGGAGCATAATAAAAGAGAAATTTTTATACAGGCAAATGGAAAAACAATCAAACTGGAGTCATATCGAGATCATCCTCAGAAATTTAAAGAACACTGCCAATCCAATTTGGCATTGAGAATGATACCTACCGAAAAGCAAGACTTGGTTACACATTTTGTAGAAGGTCTTGAATTACCAATTGATAGCATTTCAAGATTAAGTATTGTAAGCCCAGCAAAAAAAACAGACGATATTTTACCTGACCTGTTAGCTGTTCATATGCATGTGCCGCAGAGAGCTTATAGAAAGAACTTATTAAAAAGCAATTCGAAACATACACCATTTCCATTGGTATTGGATTTGTTAGGTGTTAAAAAGCAACTGTTAACTGCAACGAATGCACTAGATCTTCACGCTGCCGCTTCGTTAATAGTAAATGGTCCACTATCAACTGCACGTTCGATCATTTCCCATCATCCTGATCTAGGCACAATTGACGTAGATGTAGCTAGTGATGTATTTAAAAATCACATGCAAGATACCAACGACTTTTTGCAATTGATTAATTATATCAGTAGCAATGGCGATGAGACAGAAGATCCATGGTATACAAAGACCTATAGTAGTAGGCTAGATCCTGACACCAAAGAGTCTATTCCAATGGAACCATCAGAGGAAGAGTTTGGCGATGGAGAAAAAGTAGCTTGGCCAAAGTTGCCAGGAACTGACACGAAAGTTATTCCTCTCTATAATTTAAGTGATGCTGAGAGTGGTTCAACCTCTGGTGGAGTGATTGCAGCAGCTACGGGTGCAGTTTGTTCTATTTTAAAGAAAGTTAAAAATGATGCTGAGTTTAAAGGAAAATTATGGGATAGACCACAAGGTGTTACCAGCAAGAAATCGAATAATGTTTCTCCTAAGGCACCTCCAATAAATTTAAAGGCATCTGATGGCAAATTTATCGTTAAACAGGAAAGTGATTCAGACTATGGATTAGATCTATACTGGGATAAACTTTCTTATGATAATGGTACAATTAGCTTTCCCATGCGTAATTGGCCTAATCGTTTCTTAAGTGTATACATCGAGTACTTAAGGGCAGATGGAAGCCCCATTCCTTGGAGTGAATTAGAAACGTCGAAGGAAAAAGATGACCTAGTTAAACCCGATGGAATTTTAGGCCCAACGCTTGAGGCCATTTTTGCCAAACAACATAATAACAAAGCCACTACTAAGCTATTTTGGGGAATAATGCCCGCTGGTAATCAAGTATTTGGCATTCCTTTCTGGACAGAAGAACAGCCAATCTTTTTTAAATGGCCACATGATAAGGACAATGTGCCAATGGCTTCAAAAGCTAATGTGTATTTGGGCGGATTTGGAATGGCAAAAGCCTTTAAAGATTGGGATGAAGATGTAGATTTAGCAGGCGTACTCGGTACTGGCTTAATTAGCTTTGGGGTTACGGCCGCTAGTATGGCGCTCACTATAAAAGTATTAGGTCCTTTGCAGAAAAAATTGAAAGAATCTCAATATTTTCTGGCCATATGTGGTATGGGCGCAGTAATGGGAGCTGCCAGTGTAATTACAACAGCTGCACTTGGCAGAGCGGATCTTGCCAAAACGGTTGGCTCTAAGTTATCAAATATTGTGGCCGGAATTATGTTTGGACAAGTGACACAGAAATTATTGTTACCCATTATCTATAAAAGGGCAATTGCAGAATTTCAGCGCTATTGCTTCTTAGATTTGACAACGCAACAGGTATTACAACAAGCGCCATTTGCAGGATGGGCGTTAAAATTAATCAGCGTAGTTGGCGATATAGCTGCAATGGCAGCAACAACCATTCAATGTGGACTTTCACCTGCCACTTACAGGTATCAAGTGCAAGCTACCATGAATGTTCATGTTAAAATTAAACCTGACCCAAATCATGGCACTATGCATCAAGATCCCATTTGGCCAATGGTAGCTGATCACTGGGTAGTGATGTTAAAATACCCGAAGGCTGGTAGCGATACTGGCGGAATGACTTTCGTACAAGCAGGCCCAATGCCGGCAAAACATGATGAACATTTGTCAATTTCGTTTTTAGATGTTCCTGCTGGCGGAAAAGTAGAGATTAGTGCAGTGGTTTATTCCAAAGACGATTGGATTGCAGGAAGATGGGATAGTGGCCCAAAAGCAGCTATGCCTAATGATGCTGGAAATCTAGAATTTACAGGAGCTATTGTAGAAAGTATAGTGCCCTTACTTTCCACTACCAAATATACGGAGCGCCAACGCATAGGCTATGATTCTAATCAAAAGAAACACAAATGGGTAATGACCTCTTTTGGTATCGAATCCAAATTTCTTTCAGATTTCCAAAAAGGAAATTTAACGCCAGATTGTCGTTCATCTTTCGCAAACAATGGAATCTGGCTCCCACCAAATAATGACCTTAAAATATCCACTATTGAAACCGACAAACAATGGCATATTTTAAATAAAAATACAGGAACCATTTATAGATGTTTCTATGTCGAAATATATAATAACGGTAAAACGGGCAAAGATAAAGTAGTGCATTATCAAATCAATGTAGAAAACATGACCCGTCCTACGCCGCCACTTCCGTATCCAAAAACTATTTGTGATACTTCTGGAGATGGACACAATATTTGTCAACTCGTCAATCTAAGTATCAACAATAAAGCATACCAACTAGGCTATGTTTGGAAGGCCTCTGGACTCAACTTGCCAAAAGATAAGACTACCAATCCACGTGTAAATACCCAGATGTACTGCATGCAAAGTATTTCAACACTTAGTCAGCCATCAGACTTGATGATCCAATCAAAGGTTGGGTTTTCTGAAATGCCCTTTATTGCATACAATCAATTTGGCCTAACACCTTTGTTCCAGTTAGATTTCAACACCTGCAGTCTTACGCTAAATGACAGCAACAATAAGCCTGTTCCGGCTAATGTTCAGAGAGAATTTAAGCTAAGGGCATTTGACATTCCTGCAACTGCTGCGGTGAATGTGACTAAGTCAAATTCCGATTGGCGTATTATTGATGGTAATGATTTGATTTACAACCTGATAATTAGCATGGAGGTAGTGGAAGGTGCATGGAAAAAAGTAATCAGTGTGTTTAATTATGTTGTTCCTGAATCAACAGATTTTTATCTAGATTCTAGAATGGATAAGGATGGAAATTATCATTTACGTACGGTGAGTTTTAATGATGGGATTCCAGGGAGCTATGAATTTAATGTTGATTTTGATGAAACATCGAGAACTAGCTGGGGATCATTTCCAATTCCTAAGGGAAGTGTATTGTACAAAATTGTTGTACATCCAGGTGGTTATGTAATCGGAATTGACTTTGGGCTCAATAAGCTATGGAAGCTTAAACTTAATGAACATGCATCAACAATGAAAGATGCACCAATGGCCACGCCACTTTCTGGAGAAGGAAACCTAGAAGGGTTGATTAGTCAACCGAAAGGAATTACCATTGCTGCCGACGGCAGGATTATAGTATTGGAAGAAGGAAATAAACGTTTTCAATCTTTCGATGTAAATGGCAATCCCGTAGCCGGCTTTAAAGGCAACTTGGCTTTTGAAACTTCTAAAATAGACCCCAACTCTCTAGATGAGACTAAACTTACTGCTGTTTTAAAAAATAACTACCAAGAAAGTGTGCCAACCAGCTACTTGAGAAAAATGTTATTTGACATTGATGATATTGATGTGATGAAAAGCTTAGATAAGGGAGAAGTAAGTGAAGAGCTTAAATATTATTTTAAGAAAAAATTACATGAACTTCCTGAAAAAGATGCTGATACTAAAATTGAAGTAACGAAAAAAGGATCGCTTTGGTTTGTGACAAATACTGTAGAATCAACATTTTACGATTTGAGATGGAACAATACGGCCACATGCATCGAAGTATATTATGCAAGTTCATTCAAAATAAATGTAGTCGCCAAAAAGAAAGAGTGGCTCATAATAGATCAATGCAATTCGTTAACATTCAAGGTAACCAAAAAAGGAACAGGTAACCTGCTTAGTTTCCAACAACTTATTGCTACGGCAGCCTTACGACAACAAACCTTACGAATCGACTACTTAGATGTGGCCATTGAAGATAAAGGGTATATCTATGTTTTATATATGGAAACAGATGGTTCAACGGCAGATAAGTATAAGCTAGACATCTATAATCCAGATGGCACTGTATTATTGGCACAACCTTTATCTGGCATAGCTGCAGCCAAGATGGCTGTCGACAAATGGCGTACGCTATGGACACTAAATTATGAAAAATATTTGGGTCCAGATAATAGGACTGAGCCAACTGTAAGTGGATGGATTCCATCAACTAAATAATGCAAAACCTTATTATAATTGAAATGGGTGATACCTTGCCAAATAAAAATAATGCAAATACGGATTTGCATGATAAGGATCTATCAGGTCAGGATTTATCTGCCTATATATTTACAAACTGTAATTTAACCGGTGTGAATTTTAGTGGCTGTAAATTTAACAGTCAAACAGATTTTACAGGGGCTAGTTTTGGAAAATCAGTAACAGGCAAAGTTACCAGCTTCGCCAATTGTACACTAACGGAAGCAAAATTTACCAAACCTGTGCCCTTTGGAAAAAACACAGATGAAAAGGCTCGAGTAAATTTTACCAAGGCAACAATTCCATGGGACTTACTAGGACGAAAAATAGAAAATGTAGACTTAACAGGAGCTGTTTTTGTGAATATGCCAAGCAAACTTAATGCCTATGTTTTCTATGGCGTAAAGTGGAACAATTTCGATTTCGCAGGTAGATCATTATACAACTCGAGTTTTAGCTTATGCGATTTAACTGGTTGTAAAATGACTGGGTCAACCTTAGACTATGTTAGTTTTCTTATGGCTTCTAACCTAACTAATGTGAAGATGAATAAGTGCTCCCTGATTAAAACTATTTTTAAGGGGAGTACAATGACTGATACCGATTTATCCTATGCTACAAATTTGCAACAATGCTCATTTGCAAACACTTATCTAAACGGCACTATCTTCGATGGTAATGATTTGAGAGATAGCACTTTTGGCATCCCAAATAGGATGTCGAAAAGCCGAGATCATATCACTTCCTTTCAGTTTGCAAAAATTGCCACTAAATTTTTAACTGAAAATATCCAATATAATTGGCAGTGCATTGATTTTAGAAATGTAATAATAGAAGATTTTGCTACAATTAAAGGGAACTTAAGCAACCTATTGGCAATGAATTCTATGTTTAATAGCAGTCTTAATTTTGAAGGCGCCAAATTAAATGGAGCTAACTTTTCTGGCGCCACTTTCTCTAGTGTAAATTTTAATAATGCATCACTTAATAATGCCAATTTTACTGCGGCAAAAACCTTAGAAGGAAAGCAAGCTAGTCGTAGAGCAGCAAGATTTATACTACCAGAAACAGATAGTGAATATGCAGAGTTTTTACTGGCGTTGACCAATAATGTTACGCCTAAAATTGCCAAAATGTTTGCACGATTTAACATTAAGCTTGGCAATATTCAGTGTAGGCCAAAAGGGACAACGGCATCATCTTTTAGCATCATTGAAACAGTTTCTCCGCAAAAAAATAGAGATGTATATAGCATTTTAAAAGTACCGATGGCGGTAGACCAGACAAAGTTCGAACTTGTGGCATTTGAAGAGTTACCAAGTACATTCATAAATGCACACCTTATTGGATGCGCCATGCAGGAATGCGATTTCTCCAATGCAGACCTCAGTAACGTGCAGTTATATGGATCACAATTGATTGCTGCTACTCTAAGTAATACTATTTTGAAAGCTGCTCAACTAGGTAATAATGCAGATATATTTTCGGTTTCTAAAAATGATCCTACATTAAGCCCAAGCTATAATTACGATACATTTTTAAATGCACTTACAAACTCCTCCATTTACACCTTAATTGATGTTTTTCAACACAATGGGTTTGCTTTGGGTAATGCAAAATGTATTCCAGATGGAACAACAGGAAACGCTTGGAAAATTACCGATAGTAATGGCGTTGAACCAGTGATATTTTCAGTCAAAAACATTATCCGGGATCCAGCTTCGGGATCCAATGAACTTAAAGTATGCTGTTCAAGCTACACCTCGGCTACCTTAGACGATGCCTATATGCCGGGCGTAGTACTTACAGGCGCCAATTTAACGGGATGTTCTGCTCAAGGCTGTCACCTGTATAATAATGATGCTACCTCTTCAGACTCCACCTTAGAGAAGGCTACCTTGATTGATACTAACTTTATGGGAGCAAATCTTTACAAAGCCAGCTTTAAAGATGCTAACTTATCTGGCGCAATTTTTACTGGAGCCAATCTGATGTATGCCAGCTTCAATAATGCAACACTAGATCAATCAACGGCAAACTTAAGTTTTAGAGAAGCTAATTTACAGGGAGCAGATTTCTCAACAGCCAAAAATATCAATAGCGCTAATTTTCTGAATGCCGCCGTTTGTACACCAATAGGAAGCGCTACCTATGGAGTTTTTATTGGCCGTATTGCAAAAACAGATACAAAATTTGAAGATGTATTAGCCGATTTAAGAAGGCCTACAGTAGTATCAATTGTATCAAACATTTACAATTTGGCAGGGCTACTCGTTGATGGAAAGAAAATCAACATCGAGTTAAAAGCTGCTCTTTCAAAAAACATTACCATTAGTGGTAACGCAATGGTAAAAAAGTTAGAGACAGAGTGGACCTTTAAAATTAAAGATGGCGAAAAAGAATATTACTTTATCAAAGGTTATGATGAACGCACAAATGTAGTATTCAATGTCTATAAAAAAGATTTGGATTCTCTTTATTGCAATATTCCAATAGTTACGTTTACAGTGGGTGTAGTTTCGCCTGCAATGATTGCCAGTCTCGCTACTTCATCTGATAATAAGTTGAAAATTAGCGATACAGCAAAGATTGAATCTTATGATAGGCCAATCTTATGGTCTATCAAAGATGATGAAAATAAGAAGGAATATACAATGTGGTGGGGAGTTACGTCAGTAAATGACGATGCAACATCTGCTCTAATGATTAGGGAAACATTTAGCGCACTACCTTCAGTATGCAAAAAACTGAATGCCCCTTTTCGCGATCAAAGTACAGTTACAAAGCCTAACAATAGATTGATCGACAATGAAGATTTTTGGGAATTGGACAACGGGCGCATGGATAGTTTTCTGATGATGCCAGGATATATCACACTTAGGATTGTTCATAAAAAAACCGACACAGCAGAAACTTTAAATTTTTACGGCTACGGCATAAGAATGATTGGTCTTGGCACCAATCAGCGGGAGGTTGTTCAAGACTTTATGTGCAGTCCTACCAAGCTTCCAATTGAACTATTAAATGACCAAACCATTTTCCCAAATAAGTTTACAAAAACACAGAATAAAACTAAGTTAACACCACTAGACCAATGGATGTGGGTGGAAAAAAAATTGCCAACACCACCAATATGTGTACCAACCGCGACTTCTTTCTGTCCAATGCCTAAACAAACTAAACATAAAAAATATAAAAAACATGGAATCATTACCAGAACCAAACGTTAAAACTACCTTAAGTCCTACTCTTAGTGAAGATGTTATTTTAAAATATTTCGCTCTTCCTGAAGTGGAGATTTCTTATATACTTAAATGGTTGCGTTACCAGGCAAGAGTAGGCACAGCAGTAACAATAACAGACAAATCATTAGCTTATTATTTTGGGCCATTTCGAGATATTGTTCGTGGGGTAAATAGAATTGACAATATTACTTTCGAAAAAATAATCACCGAATTTATTCAAAAGAGCTTTCCTACAAGTTATATTCCAACAATAGACGCTCAATCTGATTGGACCAAATTGAAATTGGCAGTAGATTATCTTCACTTTTTAGAAAACGTACCAGCCATTATGACAAAACCGGCAAACGCCGAGAAATTATCAGATTATACCCCTGATACTTGGACCAGCTATTTCCTTCTCTTTCTACAAGGTTACGGATTTAAGTACAAACCAACAGGCTCAACTGATTATGTAATATATAAGATAGAGAGAGGATATGATAAGGGCTATGAAAATGAGAATATTGCTTATTACAGCGCACCTAATTCGCCAGGTAGCAAAGCGATTAGTGATTGGTTTGGCCAATACGATATGTTAACCACTATGAATTTTCTAAACAAACAGCCAATTGATGCAAAATACTTTGCACAACAAATAGACGTTACCAAAAAAGTCGAAGCCATTGCCGCACAGAAACTACTTAATAGCGCCTTAAATAGCACCTTGCAGTATCCCCTTAACATGATGGAAACAAGCGAAGCCAAGCATAAATCAGAACTGGCAGCTATATTTAGTTTAAACGTCATTCCTACAGAAGGATTTTTAGTCGTGTTATTTGCACTAATTGGCCTAACAACTTCTAAATCTTTTGCAGACCTTGCCAAAGCTACAGCAAACGCTCCCTCATCTTCACCAATTTATGCATATGATACCTTTATCAATCAGTTGATTTACGGCGTCATTATGCATCTGGCAAACCCAAGTGGTAGTTATAAATGGGGTTCAGCAAAAATCATACAGTTTATTCAAGATTTAAAGGCATTATTTAAGGGTGAACATGTCATTAAAACAGCGCTCAGTACAACATTGATAAAATTGCAAGCTAATCCTGGTTTTCCCATTACTGACGTTGACGCTGATCTAAGCTTTAGTCTCAGGTTAAATCAGACATTAGGTGCGCTTAACGAAACTGCAAAAGACCTACGTACAAGTTATCCTGTTACACCATAATTACTTATTTAAGAAGGCTGCATCATTAAATGGTGTAGCTTTTTTATTTTACTAAAATTCAATTGATGAGCGTGCTTTGATTCAATTGCTTCTATTGGGCTAGAAAATTGATGAAAAGAATAGAATCAAAAAAGCCTCAACTTTCGTTAAGGCTTTTTGCGGACCGGACGGGTCCGTGATTT